>NZ_BAAAVI010000084.1:0-31988 GCF_039534445.1 Streptosporangium fragile
ACGCCCGGCCGGCGGGCGGCGGAGGGCCGGGTACGGCGGCGCGGCGCGCCGCCGCCTTGATACCCATGAGAACAATTCGGCAGTGACCTCGATACGAGATCATTAACCGAGGGTAAACTCATGATCAGGCAGTGCTGGGTTGAACTCGACTCCCGCGCTGATCGACATGTTCATGTTGCTGGTCTGCATGCTTCTGCCCCGCGTCTCATACACCTTCAAGAGGGACCAAGAGCGAGACATCAAGGGCAGGGTGGTGCGTGATGAGCATACGAAGGACTTGCAGGTTTCGATCGGTGGCCGGATGGCGGCACCCCTCGTGACAACGGCGTATGCCTCCCTCTTGGGATGGTCGTACGTCAGCGGGGGGTCGGGTTGAGCTCAGCAACGCCTCTTCAACCCCCAAGTAGACGAACACCGTCGTGCTGTCGGATGGCCGGCGGCTGGTCGTGGTGCATGGCGTCGAGGACGCGGATGGCGAAGGCTTCGGAGGCGAGTTCCCGGACCTCCTCGGCGGTGACCCAGCAGAAGGCGCGGGCCTCGTCGGTCTCGGTGAGGTGGCCGCCGATGACCTTGCAGCGGAAGACCAGGGCGACGATGCCGCGGGCCATGTTCTTGTAGACGCCGGTCAGGGTGACGGGTTCGACCTCCAGGCCGGTCTCTTCGCGGATCTCGCGGAGCAGGCCGGTGGTGATGTCCTCGTCGCGTTCCAGGACTCCGCCGGGTGCTTCCCAGTGGCCGTTGTCGCGGCGTTGGGTGAGGAGCGCGCGGCCCTGGTCGTCGATGATCACACCGGCCACGCTGACCGAGTGCGTGTTGTGGTGATCCATCGCATTACCTCCGGGGCCGCTGATCGCTATTCTCGAACGGCGGTACACGTATGTACGAGTTGAGGAGTGGTCGTGGCCGAGCTGCCGTTGCCGGATCTGGACCCGACCAGCGATCGGGCCGTCTTCCGGCAGATCGCCGACCACATCCGTACCGCGATCGAGCAGGGTGTCCTCGCCGAAGGCGACAAGGTGCCCTCGGAAGCTCGGCTCATGCAACACTACGGCGTCGCGCGGATGACCATCCGCAACGCGCTCCAGGTCCTCCAGGGTGAGGGCCTGACGGTGGCCGAGCATGGGCGGGGTGTCTTCGTCCGTTCGCATCCTCCGGTGCGGCGGCTGGCCTCCGACCGGTTCGCGCGTCGCCATCGCGAGCAGGGCAAGGCGGCGTTCATCGCGGAGACGGAAGGGGCCGGCGGGAAGCCGTCCGTCGACTCCATCGCGATCACCGAGGAGCGGGCGTCGGCGGATGTGGCCGAGCGGCTTGGGCTCTCTGCGGAGGATCAGGTGATCCGGCGGTCGCGACGGTATCTGATCAACGGTCAGCCGGTGGAGACGGCGGTGTCGTATATCCCGGCGGAGATCGCCCGGGGTACGCGGATCGAGCAGCCGGACAGCGGTCCGGGTGGGATCTACGCCCGGCTGGAGGAGTTGGGTCACCGGTTGGACCACTTCGTGGAGGAGATCCGGTCCCGGATGCCGCTGCGCGACGAGGTGCGGGCGCTGAAGCTGGCTCCCGGTGTTCCGGTGTTTCACCTGGTCCGCACGGCGTATGACACCGACGGTCGCGCCGTGGAGGTGTGCGACACGGTGATGTCCAGTGACGCCTATGTGCTCTCGTACGAGCTGCCTGCGCGATAGGACTTGACGAACTCCTCTAGAGGAGTCATAAATGTCTTGCACCACCGCTCCTATAGACGAGTAGGCGTCTGTAGTGGTTGATCTCCGGCGCGTTCAGCGGACCCGAAGGGCGAAGCCTCATGACGAATCAGTGCGTGTCCTGTGAGGGACGGGGGTGGAAGTACGTCAGTCCGCGAGGCGGCTTGCTCGCCGGAACGCGGGAGGCGGTGCCGTTTTTCCGGGTGCGTGACGACTGCTCGGCCTGCTGGGGGATCCGCGCCAGGGAAGCGGTGGAGCCGAACCGGCCTGCGGACGCGACGGGACAGAAGCCGTGAGCGGGCCGGTGGGCTTGGGGGCGGTCTTGCCGCGGGAGGCGGCCGAGTCCCTGCGGGCCGAGCTGGGGCGCCTGCGGATCTCCGCCGACGTGCACGAGGGCCACGATCTGGCGCTGGTGTCGGTCTGGGTGGGCCTGGTCGTCTGGTGCGACGGGCAGCGGTTTTGGTGGCGCACCAGCTGGAACGCGCGGCGCCGGCGCTTCGTCTACGCCTGGCATTCCTCGTCGGAGCCTGAGGGTGCGGCGCGCCGGGTGGCGCTGTGGTACGCGCAGCTTCGCCGTGAGGGGCCGGTGCTGCCCGAGGAGGTCGACCATGGGCCGCGTTGAGAGGGCTGAGGCGCCGGTGACGCTCGCGCAGTTGGTGGCGCGTTTCGGGCGAGCCTGGACGATCTGCGAGGCGGTCGGAGGCGGCTGGTACGCGGTGCGGCGGGCGGGCATCTCGGTCTACGGGCATCATCACGGCCTGTCCGATGTCCGGTGCGGGGCGAGTCTGGCGGAGCTGGCGCGCCACCTGGAGGCGGAGAAGCGGCTGGAGGGCCAGACCTGGCAGCGTGTACCGACGCGCCCGGCCCTCTGACCCCATGGGCGAGTGCGGCGGTGCGGGCGACGACATCGGCGGAGGGCCTCCCGGCGTCCGCGCCGCCGCGCTCTTGTTTGTGCAGGTGACCGGCTAGGTAAGGTGAGCCGTCCGCGTCTATGCTGACGATAAGTCGAGCAGTTGGGTTGTTGTCATGTCTCTTTCCGGGGAAGAGTACGCTCCTCCGAAGTATGCGCAGATCGTCACGGCGATTCGGAACAAGATCGCTGACGGTACGTATCCGCCGGGCTCTCAGCTGCCGTCGGAGACGCAGCTGATCCGGGAGTTCGCGGTCAGCCGTCCCACCGTGGTGCGGGCGCTTCAGGTGTTGCAGCTGCGCGGTTTCATCGATCGCGAGCACGGCAAGGGCTCGTATGTGAAGGCGGCGCCGCCGGTGGCTGAGGATGACTTCTCTCGGCCGGCCCGTGCCGTGCTCGATCGCGCCGAGGCGGTGCAGGGCGGTTCGGTGGTCGAGGCGGGGGCGTGTCCGGCTCCGGCGGGTGTGGCCGCGGCGCTGGCCCTGCCGGAGGGGACGCCGGTGGTGATGCGCCGGGTGCTGCTGAGCGACGGCACCGAGCTGTGTGAGCTGATCACTTTCTGGTGTCCGATCGAGTTGGCCGAGGGGACCGATCTGGGCAAGGCGGTGCCGTTGTCGGCGGGCATTCGCCAGCACATGCAGGCGGTCAAGGGGCTGCGGCTGGATCACGTCACCGAGCGGCTGGCGGCGCGTCATCCGTCCCGGGAAGAGCGGGAGTTGCTGGGCCTGGAGGCGACGGCGGCGGTGTTGGGCGTGGTGGCGCGGGTGTTCGCGGCGAACCGGCTGGTCATGCTCATCGAGGTGGCGCTTCCCGGGGTGCTCCATGAGCTGGAGGACACCTACGCCCTGTGATGTGACGCAGATCACATGACACGACGGAAACTCGTATTGTCGAGTATCCGTTCCTCAGTTAGCTTGTAACTCGACAGTACGAGTTGTCGACAGTTCGATAGGAGAAAACGCCATGGCCATCCACGGCCCCATCCCCATCACCTTCGAGCAGGTCTTCCCGCACGGCTGCTACATCGTCGGCGAGGTCGAGCAGGTCAAGGACTTCGACGCCTCCTCCGGCGGACGCACCGTGTTCGCCAAGGACAAGACCACCGGCGAACTCATCTGGCAGGTCGCCGTCATGGACGCCGACCCGAACGTCAAGGCCGGGCAGAAGACCGTCTCGGTCAAGCTCCTGTCCCCGGTGCAGCCGGTCGTCCCGCCGGCCCTGCCGGGGCTGCCGTTCGTGCCGGTGGAGTTCGACGGCATGACCGTCACCCCCTACGTCGCGCAGAACACCGGCCGCCTGGCCTACTCCATCCGCGCCACCGCGCTGCGCGCTCCCCGCACCACCGGCACGGCCGGTGCTCCGGCCAAGCAGAACGGCGCGGTCAAGGAGGCCGCGGCATGACCGAGCCCACGCCCTACACCTTCGTCACCGCGTCGATCGACGAGGCCGGCACCCGGCTCGGCATCTCCTTCCGCACCGCCGACCTGGCGGTCAGCGTGCTGGGCGCCGACCGGCACCGGCCGTTCCTGGACATCTCCGGCCTCCAGGCGCGGGTGTCGATCTCCACCACCGGCGGCGGCCCGGTCACCGACCAGGACGTGGCCCTGGCCCGGCAGCTCGCCGACGCCGCCACCCGCTACCTGGCGGTGTGCGAACGCCTGCGCACCGACCAGGTGACCGACCAGAGCGACCCGGTCCCCTCGGACGAGGCCGCGGCCTGACGTAAGCGGGGCCGCCAGAAGGTGCAACTTCCGGCGGCCCCTCGACTCTCCCTCGCACGCGAATCCAAGGAAGAATCCAAGGAAGAAGGCACCAGCCTAATGTTCAAAAAGCTCCCCGGTGACGAGGCGCAACACCTCGTCACCACCACCCCCGACACCGCCGTGGTCTTCCGCCCGGCCGTGCTCCACACCCCGGCCATCATCACCGTCCTCATCTTCACCTGGCGGCTGCTCGCCGGGCTGATCCGGCTAATCTGGCGGCACCCGATCGCCGCGACCGTGATCGCCGTGCCCGCCGTGCTGTGCTGGTGGGCCAGCTGGCGTGTCGCTCTGGCCGCGGTCACCGTGCCCGGCTCGGTCCTCATCGCCTGCGGCCTGTTCCACCGGGCGCTGTTCCTGCACTGGGTGGGCTGGCGGCTGCTGGCCTTCTGGCGCCGGATCTGGGTGTACCGGCGGCACTGGCATCCGGTGATGACCGTCTCCGGCCTCGCCCGGCACGTCCACGGCCGCGACTACCTGCCCCACCTGGCCCACGTCACCTGCACCTCCTGGGCCGACCTGGTCACCGTGCGGATGCTCACCGGCCAGTGCGTCAAGGACTGGGCCGACCGCGTCGACCACCTCGCGCACGGCTTCGGCGCCACCTCCTGCCGGGTGACCGTCGCGCGGGCGGGCCGGTTATTACTGATCTTCCCCCGGCGGGACCCGCTGGCCGTCCCACTGCCTGCCGTCCCGATCCTGGACGAGGTCTCGGTGGGGCCGGTGGAGATCGGCCGCTGCGAGGACGGCACTCCGTGGCGGCTGAAGGTCCACGGCACCCATGTCCTGGTGGCCGGCGCCACCGGCGCGGGCAAGGGTTCGATCATCTGGTCGACGATCCGCGGCCTGCTGCCCGCCGTGCGCGCGGGCCTGGTGCAGGTCTGGGCGCTGGACCCGAAACGGATGGAACTGTCGTTCGGCCGGTCCCTGTTCGGCGACCGGTACGCGGCCACCCCGGAGCAGTGCGCGGAGCTGCTGGAGGCCGCGGTGGCGGTGATGCAGGAACGGGCCGACCGGTTCGCCGGTCTCCAGCGCACCCACACCCCCACCACCGAGGATCCGTTCGTCCTGGTGGTGGTCGACGAGGTGGCGTTCCTGACCGCCTACCAATCCGACAAGGGCCTCAAGCTCCGTATCTCCGCGGCGCTGGCCACCCTCACCACCCAGGGCCGCGCGGTCGGCGTCGGCGTGCTCGCCGCCCTCCAGGACCCGCGCAAGGACGTGCTCAGCATCCGCAACCTGTTCCCCGACAAGATCGCCCTCCGCCTCGACGAATCCGAGCAGGTCGACATGGTCCTCGGCGACGGCGCCCGGGACCGGGGCGCCCTGGCCGACCACATCTCCCCCATCCCCGCCCAAGGCGCCGGCGTGGCCTATGTGCGGCTGGAGACCTCGCCGGATCCGATCCGGGTCCGTGCGGCCTACGTCTGCGACGTCGACATCCGCGACATGGTCGCCGTCTTCACCGCCGCCACACCGTCCCTGCCGGGTGAGGGGGCCTGATGAGGATCGTCATCGAGGGCACCCGCGCACAGATCGACCGGCTTCGCCAGGACCCGGACCTGTTCCTGTGCGCTCCCGCTCACCCGCTCTTCCTCGTCCTGCGGGATGTCCGGATCCGCAAAGACCCCTACCGCGACGCCTACCGGCTCACCGCCGACGCATCCGACCGAGAGGAGGCCGTGTGACCGACGCTCTCACCCACCCGTCCACCCCCGAGACCCCCAACGGCGCCGACCGCACCCTGCCCCGCCTGGTCCGTGAGACCCTTCCCCTGGCCCTGGATGTGGCCATCGAGGTGGCCAAGCTCAACGGGGTGTGCATCCGCCCCATCGAGATGCGCCGCCTCGACACGCACACCGGCACGGTGGAAACCTTCAACATCCCGTGCGGCACCACCCAGGAGGCCAAGTGCCCGCCGTGCGCCAAGCGCAACCAGCAGCTGCGCCGCGCGCAGTGCCGGGAAGGTTGGCACCTCGACCACGAGCCCGTCGCCGAACCCCACCCCTCGACCGAGGATCAGCGGTGGCTGATCGAGTTCCGCGCCGACGTGCAGGCCAAGCGCGATGCGGCCGAACAGGCCAGAGAACACGAACAGGTCGCCGACTGGGACGCGGCCATCGAGAGCATCGACGCGGAGATCAACGCCGTCGGCATGCGCGGAAACGTCCTGGGCGGCCGGGCCACGCCCCGCCGCTCCCGCTCCACCCGGCGCCGCCAGGACGCCCCAGACCTGCCCCGGCGCGCCAAGCAGAACACCACCCTGGGCCGCACCTTCATCGCCCCGGACGGGCGGGTGTATCGGCCCTCGCTGTTCGTCACCCTCACCCTGCCCTCCTACGGCAAGATCCGGGCCGGCCAGGGTGTGCCGGTCGACCCGAGCACGTACGACTACGCCCGAGCCGCCCGCGACGCCCTGCACTTCGCCAAACTGGTCGACCGGTTCGTGCAGAACCTGCGCCGAGTGGCGGGCTATGACGTGCAGTACTTCGCCACCGTCGAACCCCAGAAACGCCTGGCCCCGCACCTGCACATGGCCATCCGCGGCACCCTGCCCCGCGCCGAGATCAAGGCGATCGCCGCGGCCACCTACCACCAGGTGTGGTGGCCGGCCGTCGACGAGGTCCGCTTCGACGGCGAGCACCTGCCAATCTGGACGGAGCGGGCCGACCTGCCCGACGGCGCCGCCTACCCGGACGGGCAGGCCGGCGAATACCTCGACCCGGCCACCGGGGAACTCCTGCCCACCTGGGATGAGGCGCTCGACCGGCTCGACGCCGACGACACGGCCGAGCCCCTGCACGTGGTCCGTTTCGGCCCCCAGGTCGACGTCCAAGGGCTCCTGGCCGGGTCCCCGGACGCGCACGCGCGCATCGGCTACCTGACCAAGTACCTCACCAAGAACCTCGGCGACCCCCTCGACCCCGACGACCCGTCCACCGACGACCCGGCCCGCCGCGACCACGCCGCCCGGATGGTCGAGGCGCTGCGCTACGAACCCTGCTCGCCGACGTGCGCGAACTGGCTGCGCTACGGCATCCAGCCCAAGGGCGCCAAGGCCGGCATGGTGCCGGGCCGGTGCAAGGGCAAGGCACACAAACCCGAACACCTCGGCTACGCCGGACGCCGGGTGCTGGTGTCCCGCAAGTGGTCGAACAAGACCCTGCGCGAGCACAAGGCCGACCGGCGGGCCTGGGTGCTCGACATGCTCGGCCTGCCCGACGACACCCCCACCGACCCGCACCGCTACGTGTGGCGGCCGGTCTCGGCCAAGGACCCGACCCGCACCCCGCTGGCCAAACGCCTGCTGCGCGAGGTCGCCAACCGCCAGCGCACCCGTGCCCGCCGGGCCGAACTGGAAGCCAGAGCCGACGGCAGACCCGTCCCGGATCTTTCGGCAACTCCGGCCCTGGGGGTGGCCGCATGACCCGGAAGACCGGCCAAGAGCCCGTCTCGATGCTTCCGGAGTCGGCGCGGGGCCGGCTGCTGACCGTCGAAGAAGCCGCCGAACGGCTCAACACCTCGATCCGCTTCCCCCGGCGCCTGATCGAGGAACGCCGGATCACCTTCGTTCACGTCGGACGCAACGTCCGCATCCCCGAAGCGGCCCTTGAGGCGTTCATCGCCGCCGGGGTCGTCGAACCGGTCACCACCACACGACGCAGGAGGGCCGCGTGATGGCCAGGAGCGCTGTCGCCACCCCCGAGGAAGAGCCCCAGCGCTCCCCCAAGAGCAAGCCCAAGAGGCGCTTCGGGCGCGTTCGGCAACTGCCCTCCGGCCGGTTCCAGGCTCGCTACCCCGGACCTGACGGCGTGGATCGTCCCGCCCCGGAGACCTTCGCCACCAAGAAGGATGCCGAG
This sequence comes from Streptosporangium fragile, assembly GCF_039534445.1. NCBI lineage: Bacteria > Bacillati > Actinomycetota > Actinomycetes > Streptosporangiales > Streptosporangiaceae > Streptosporangium > Streptosporangium fragile. The sequence goes on from NZ_BAAAVI010000084.1 coordinate 8,234, forward strand.
CGGTGGCTCGTGCTGAAGGAGGCCGAGATCCAGCGGGGCGACTGGATGAGTCCAGAAGCGGGCAAGGTGACCTTCGCCGCCTACGCGGCCGAGTGGATCGATGATCGCGTGCTGAAGTACCGGACGGAGCTGCTGTACCGGGGGCTTCTGAAGAACCACCTCGTTCCGGCTTTCGGCAACCGCCACCTCGCCGACATCAAAGAGGCCGATGTGCGACGCTGGCGCAAGGAGAGGCTGGCCGTGGTCGGGCAGTCCACGGTGGCCAAGGCGTACCAGCTCCTCAAATCGATCATGGGTACGGCGGTGGCGGACGAACTGATCCGTAAGAATCCCTGCCGCATCAAAGGCGCCGGCATGCCGGATACCCCGGAACGGCAGACCGTCCCGATGACCAAGGTCATAGAGATCGTGGAAGCGGTTCCGGAGCGATACCGGGCGCTCGTCCTCCTGGGCACCTTCGCGAGCCTGCGATGGGGTGAACTGGTCGGGCTCCGCCGCACGCATCTCGACCTCGACCGGGGGTTACTCCGGGTCTCCGGCGCGCTGGTCGAGATCGGGGGCGGCAAGGTCATGGAGGACACCCCCAAGTCGCGGGCCGGTCGGCGGGTGGTCTCCATTCCCCCGGAGATCATTCCCGAGCTGCGCGTGCACCTCGACATGTTCGCCGAGACGGAAGAGAACGGGCGTGTCTTCACCGGCCCCAACGGTGGGCCGCTGAAGCATTCCGGATTCCGCCGGACGTGGAACAAGGCCCGGTGGGGCGTGGGGCTTCCCGATCTCCACTTCCACGATCTCCGCCATATCGGGAACACCCTGGCCGCCTCCACGGGGGCGAGCCTCAAAGAGCTGATGTCGCGCATGGGGCACTCCTCCACCCGGGCGGCGCTGATCTACCAGCACGCCAGTCAGGACCGGGACAGGGCCATCGCGCGGGCGCTCGGAAAGGCGTTCACGAAAGCTCAGACCAACGGGCATGAGAAGTCATCGGGCACGCAGCGGGCACGGAAGATCATAAAGTTCGGCTGAAAAGCAGAAGGCCAGGCCCCCGGATACCGGGTGACCTGGCCTTTTACTTCGAGCCGACGAGGGGAATCGAACCCCTGACCTACAGTTTACAAGACTGTTGCTCTGCCGATTGAGCTACGTCGGCACGGTCGCCTGAAGAGTGTAGTCGGCTGGACCCCTGTCCGTCACCGAGGTGGGCCATCACGATTGCGAACGGTCAGCGACGGCGGTGGCGTGCCGTCTCGTAGAGCGCGATGCCGGCGGCGACGCCGGCGTTGAGGGATTCGGCCGCGGCGTGCATCGGGATGCGGACGACCAGGTCGCACGACTCACGGACCAGGCGGGACAGGCCCTTGCCCTCCGAGCCGACGACGATGACCAGGGGGCCGTCGAGGAGGTTGGCCTCGGCGAGCTCGACCGTGCCCTCACCGTCGAGGCCGATCACGAACAGACCGGCCTCGCGGTACTCGCGCAGGGTGGCGGTGAGGTTGGCCGCGCGGGCGACCGTCATGGTGGCCAGCGTGCCCGCGGAGGTCTTCCAGGCGCCGCCCGTCACCCCGGCCGAGCGGCGGGACGGGACGACCAGGCCGTGGGCGCCGAAGGCGGTCGCCGAACGGGCGATGGCGCCGAGGTTGCGGGGGTCGGTGACGCCGTCGAGAGCCACGATCAGCGGGGCCTCCCCGGCGTCCTGGGCGATGCCGACCAGGTCGTCGGGGTGGGCGTATTCGTACGGCGGGATCTGCAGGGCCACGCCCTGGTGGATGCCGCCCTCGGTGAGGCGGTCGAGCTTGTCCCTGGTGACCTCCAGCATCGCGATGCCGCGGTCGGCCGCGATGCGGAGCGACTCCTTGACGCGGTCGTCGTTGTCGATGCGCTGGGCGACGTAGAGCACGCTGGCGGGCACCGCGGCCCGCAGCGCCTCCAGGACGGGATTGCGCCCGCCGATGTACTCCGGCGCGTCGTCGCCGCGCTTCGGACGCGCCGCGGGGCGCGGGGAGGAGGACCCGCCGGTCCGCTCCTCGCGCTCGATCCGCTGGGCGCGCATCTTGTCCTTGTGCCAGTGCCGCATGTGCGCCGGCGGAGTGGCACCCCTGCCCTCCAGGCCCCGGCGGACGTTTCCACCGGTGCCCTTGGTCGGACTCTTCTTCTTCGCGGGTCGCCCGGACCCTCTACCCCCACCAGCCATGGTCTCTAGGGTAGGGGGCTTTTACCGCGACAGTTCCCAGCGAGGACCCTGGGGGGTGTCCTCCACGTGGATCCCGGCGGCGGCGAGCTGATCGCGGATGCCGTCGGCCGCCGCGAAGTCCTTGCGCGCCCGCGCCGCCTGCCGCTGCTCCAGGGCCACGGTCACCAGCGTGTCGACGGTGGCGCGCAGGCCGCTCTCGCCGCCCCCGGAACGCCACTGCTCGGAGCGCGGATCGAGGCCGAGGACGTCGAGCATGTTCTGCGTCTCGGCGAGCAGCCTGGCGACCTGCTCCTTGTTGCCCTGGGCCAGCGCGACGTTGCCCTCGCGGACCACCTCGTGCACCACGGCGAGCGCCTGGGGGGTGCCCAGGTCGTCGTCGAGGGCGTCGGTGAAGGCCTGGGGCAGCGGGGCGTGCGCGTCCACGTCGTGGATGACCTCCGCCGCGCGGGTGACGAAGCCCTCGATGCGCTGGTAGGCCGCGGCGGCCTCGAACAGCGCCTCCTCGGAGTATTCGATCGCGGAGCGGTAGTGCGGGGCCGCCAGGTAGTAGCGGAGCTCGACCGGGCGGACCTTCTTGGTGACCTCGGGGACCAGCAGGGAGTTCCCGAGCGACTTGCTCATCTTCTCCGCACCGATCTTGAGCATGCCGTTGTGCATCCAGTAACGCGCGAAGCCGTCGCCGGCCGCCTGTGACTGGGTGAGCTCGTTCTCGTGGTGCGGGAAGATCAGGTCGACGCCGCCGCCGTGGATGTCGAAGGTCGAGCCGAGGTACTTCGTGGCCATGGCGGAGCACTCCAGGTGCCAGCCGGGGCGGCCGCGCCCCCAGGGCGTCGGCCAGGTCGGCTCGCCGGGCTTCTCGCCCTTCCAGAGCGCGAAGTCGCGGGGATCGCGCTTGGCCGAGTCGGTCTCGGTGTCGCCCGCGGCCCGCATGTTCTCCAGCCTCTGGTTGGACAGCGAACCGTAGCGGTCGGCGTAGGACATGACGTCGAAGTAGACGTCCCCGCCGGAGGCGTAGGCGTGGCCGGCGGCGATCAGCCGCTCCATCAGCTCGATCATCTCGGGCACGTGGCCGGTGGCCCGCGGCTCGACGGTCGGCGGCAGGCAGCCGAGCACCTCGTAGGCCCAGGTGAAGGCGCGCTGATTGCGCTCGGCCACGACGAACCACGGCACGTTCTCGGCCGCCGCCACCCGAATGATCTTGTCGTCGATGTCGGTGACGTTGCGGCAGAAGGTCACGTCGTAGCCGGAGCGGATCATCCAGCGCCGGAGCACGTCGAAGTTGACACCCGAGCGGATATGCCCGATGTGCGGCGGAGCCTGCACGGTGGCACCACACAGGTAGATGGAGGCCCGGCCAGGCTCGACCGGGACGAATTCGCGGACCGTACGTACGCTGGTGTCGTATAGGTGCAGGCTCACGAGGCAAGGCTAATGCCTCACCCCGCCTCACAAGCCGAGTTGTGCGACGTTGAAGCACCCCAGTACGGCTTTTTATGGGTATCGGAGGTGAATGTCACCCATACCCGCAGACCGATCATCCGCGGTGGAAGACTCCGTCGAAACCGGCCTCACGGCTGACGCCGAAAAGGATCCCGGCTCTCACCAGGTCGGGTCTCCCGCTTCGCCCGCGCTGGAGTCCGCCGAGCGCCCGCGGTGCGGATACCCCGCTCTCCGCTCGACTGCACCGATCATGCCAGGTGCCGATTCTGTAGGCTCGAAGCGCCATGGACGTGAAATCCCCCGCGGCGGCAGACCAGCTCTCCCGCCCGTCCCCAGCCCCGTACGTCCCCGCCGAGCCGAGCCGGATGGGCGTCGCCCTGCGTCGCGCCGGGATCGCCGTCATCGGGGTGGGCGTCGCCGCCCTGACCGGTGTGGCCTGCGTGCTCTCCTTCGAGGACCTGCGCGTCCTCGCGCTTGCCGGTCAGGCCCCCGCCGGCCTCGCCTACCTCTACCCGGCGGGCTTCGACGCGTTGCTCGTCATCGCGATGATCAGCGTGTTGCTGCTGCGGGGCGGAGGATGGCCCGTGCGTCTGCAGGCGGGGGTGATCCTGACGCTGCTCTTCGCCGGCGCGGCCGCCGCCGAGGTCGCGACCGCCATGCGGATGGCGGTGGACGCGCAGCGGGCGGCCGTCGTGGTCTCCGTCGCGCCGTGGGTGTTCCTGATCCTGGCCCTGTGGCTCTGGCTCCTGCTGATCAAGCACGCCGCCGCCCGGCGGGCCGCCGTCGACGCGGCCCTGACCGGTCGGGGGCACGACCTCGTGCCGTTCCCCGAGGCCGACCTGCCGACCGCCGAGTACCCGGTCCGGACGGCCCGCGACGAGCGGCGGGACGACCCCGCCCGCGCCGACCGCGACGAGCGGCGGGATGCCCCGGACCCGGCGGACCGGCCTGCGCGCACCGACCACCCGCACCGACCGGCGCACGCGCCCCATCCGGTGCCGCCGGGGCAGCTCGTGCACCACCCCGCGGCCGAGATCATGCTCGACCCGCTGGCGGCCCCTCCCCTGGACGCCGCCCCGCATCACGATCTCCCGCCGGCGGTACCCGTGGTCGGCCCCACGGCGGCACCGGAGACGCCCGAGGTCACCGATCTCCCGCCGGACCCGCCGCCCGCCAGGGCGGACAGGCCCATGCGCTGGGGCGACCTGGTCCGGCCCCACCCGGGTGACCTGCTCGTCCACCCGCGTCGTCCCGCCCCGGAAGCGGCGGCCGAGAAGGCCGGGACCGGCAGCCGGGTCAGCGAACGGGTGGAGACCTGGGACACCGCCTCCGGCTCCCCGACGGAGCCCGCACCCGAGGTGAACGACCGCGACGCCGACACCCAGCCCTTCCCCGTCGTGACGGGCCGCCCGGCCGGCACGGCGACGGACCGGCCCGCGTCCCGTACGGACGCGGGGGCCGTCGCGCGGACCGGAGGCGGTGCCCGGAAGGAGGCCGCCGGCGAAGCGGGCGCGGAGACCGCGAGAGCGTCCGCAGAGGGCACGGGAGCCGATGCCGGGAGCGGGGAAGGGTTCACGGCCGCGGAGAGCCCGGAGAGCCCGGAGAGCGTCGCGTGGGGCGCCGGGACGGCCGACGCGAGCGAGTCGCCCGATCCGGTGCACGAGGCCGGGACCGCCGATCCCGGCGAGGAGGCCGGGGCGCGGGCGTACGAGGACGACACCGCCGCCCCGCCGTCCGGACGTGTGCGCAGCACGCCCGTCCCGCCCGGCGAATGAGGGACGAAAGCTTGACCCGCCCGGCATGACCCCCTGACCCGATCCGGGGAACGAAGCGGGCGTGACAACGTGCTGGGTAAAGGCCTCCGACGACAGCGGCTTTCCGGTGGACAACCTGCCCTACGGGGTTTTCTCACGCCGTGGCGAGTTCCCGCGCGTCGGGGTGGCCATCGGTGACCAGGTGCTCGACCTGAGCCTGCTGGCGGCCGGCGGCATGCTGAGGGACTCCCACTGGTTCGCCTCCGGCACGCTCAACGCCTTCCTGGCCGCGGGGCCGCGGGCCTGGCAGAGCGTCAGGGAGCAGCTGACCTTCCTGCTCACCGAACCGGCGCAGCGCCCGGCGGTGCTGCCGGCGCTCATCCCCATGGTCGAGGTGCTGATGCACCTCCCCTTCCACGTGGGCGACCTGATCCGCTTCCAGGCGTCCATCGAGCACGAGACCAACCTGGGCAGGATGTTCCGGCCGCCCTCCGACCCGTTGCCGCGCAACTGGCCCCAGATGCCCATCGGGCAGTACGGCAGGGCGTCGAGCGTGATCGTCTCCGGCACACCGGTCGTGCGCCCGGTCGGGCAGTTGCGGGGCCCGGGCGGGACCGACCCGGTCTTCGGGCCGTCCGCCCGGCTGGACCTGTCCGCCGAGATCGGATACGTGGTCGGCGTCCCGTCCGCTCCGCCGCACACGCGGGGGATCCGGCCCTTCGAGGATCACATCTTCGGGGTGGTGGTGGTCAACGGCTGGCGGGCGTGGGACATCATCGCCTGGGAGAGCACGCCGCTCGGCCCGTTCCTCGGGCAGTTCGCCACCTCGGTCTCACCGTGGGTGGTGCCGCTCGCGGCGCTGGAGCGGGCCCGGGTGGCGCCGCCCGCCCAGGACCCGCCGCCCCCGCCCCACCTGGCCACCGGACGGCCGTGGGGCCTGAACCTCACGTTGCGGGTGGAGCTGAACGGCAAGCTCCTGTCGGAGCCGCCGTTCGCCACCCAGTATTGGACCGGCCCGCAGCTGTTCGCCCACACGTCGGTGGGCGGCGCCCCGCTGCGGACCGGCGATCTGCTCACCTCGGGGCCCGTGTCGGGATCGGCCAGGAGCCAGTTCGGGACGCTGCTCGAACTGACCTGGAACGGCCGAGACCCGCTCGGCATGCCGGACGGGATCGAGCGGGTCTTCCTGGAAGACGGTGACATGGTGCGCATCACCGCGAGCGCCTCCGGACCGGAGGGCTCCCGCTGAGCCTCGGCGAGGTGACGGGGATGATCCACCCCGCTGCCTAGACCCTGGAGCGCCTGAGACCGGCCACCAGGGCGACGCCGACGACGGCCAGGGCCACCTGCATGACCAGCTCGATCCAGTCGATGCCGGGGGTGGTGGTGACGCCGAGGACCTGGGCGATCGCGGTGCCGATGAGCGCGGCCACGATGCCGACGACGACGGTCAGGATCCATCCGATCGCCTGCCGGCCGGGAAGCAGCAGGCGGCCGAGAGCACCGACGACGGCCCCGATGACGATGGCTCCGAGAATGGACGCGATGGTCATTTCAACCTCCCAGTGAGGGTGAGACCTTCACTCTCACGCAGGAGTGGCTACCCCCCGTGTCACGGATATTCCTGAGAGCCAGAAAAATCCCGACCGGCGGGATTTCCCACCCGCGCCGGAACGGCCAACGGCACCTCAAGAACCGCGGGTGCCGAGCGGGCACCCGTTCCGGCGAGATTCCCGCCGGTTCTTCGCGCCGAGGCCCTCCTCACCGGCCGTTCGCGCGCCCCCTCCGCACCGCCGCCTGCTGGGCGTGCCGCTCCCCGCCGCCCCGTTCGGCCGGTGCGAACGGCCGGTGCGAACGGTCGATCGGGGCGGCCCCCGCTCGGGACTCCTGCACCGGCTCCCGTACGCCGGCGGAGCCGGACACCCCGGGAGTGGCGGCGCGGGGAGCCCTCCAGCCGTCGAGCAAGGCCGTGAACCGCCCGGCTCCGGCCGGGAATCCAGGCCTTTCACAGCCGGGAGGATGCCGGGAATTCGTCCGGCTCGGCCGACATGAAAGACACGAAAGGCACGAAAAAGGTGGCCCGTACCGCGCCAGGAAACGGGCCACCCTCGGAGAAATCGACGAGCATTCCGCGCCGCTCGCCGGAACGCGTTCGCGTTCCGTACGAGAAGACGCCCTGATGGCCTTAGAGGTTCACCACGATCGCGGTCGCGATCGCGGCGACACCCTCTCCCCGGCCGGTGAGGCCGAGCCCGTCGGTGGTGGTGGCGCTGACGCTCACCGGGGCGCCCACGACGGCGCTGAGGGTCCTTTCGGCCTCGGCACGACGAGGCGCCATCTTGGGCCGGTTGCCGATGACCTGGATCGCCACGTTGCCGATCTCGAAGCCCTCCGCGCGCACCTTGCGCACGGTCTCCTCCAGCAGCGCGGCACCGGAGGCTCCGGCCCAGCGGGGATCGGCCGTGCCGAACAGGCCGCCGAGGTCACCGAGACCGGCCGCGGACAGCAGCGCGTCGCAGGCCGCGTGGGCCGCGGCGTCGCCGTCGGAGTGCCCGGCCAGGCCTGTCTCGCCCGGCCAGTGGAGCCCTGCGAGATGGAGTTCGCGGCCGGAAGCGAAGGGGTGGACGTCGACCCCGACGCCCACCCTCGGAAATGTCTTGTTCAGGAGTTGAGAACCTCGTCCAGCAAGGCCTCGGCCTTGTCCTCGTTGGTCTTCTCCGCGAGCGCGAGCTCGCTGACCAGGATCTGCCGCGCCTTAGCCAGCATCCGCTTCTCTCCTGCGGAGAGTCCACGCTCCCTGTCGCGTCGCCACAGGTCACGGACGACCTCGGCTACCTTGTTGACGTCGCCGGACGCCAGCTTCTCAAGGTTCGCCTTGTAACGGCGCGACCAGTTCGTGGGCTCTTCGGTGTGAGGCATGCGAAGCACGTCGAAAACGCGCTCAAGGCCCTCCTGGCCGACGACATCGCGAACACCCACGAGTTCAGCGTTGTCTGCAGGCACCTGGACGGTAAGGTCGCCCTTGTCGACCTTAAGAACCAGGTAGGTCCTTTCCTCACCTTTGATGGTTCGGGTCGTGATCGCCTCGATCCGAGCAGCCCCGTGGTGGGGGTAGACGACAGTGTCGCCGACCTGGAAAGTCATGTGACAAGTACCCCTTCCGCTGTACTCAAGAGTACCACGTATCCACAGCCTCCCGGAACAGTGAAATCACCATAACTGCAGGTCAAAGCCGCATCTTATGACTTGACAAACGCTCAACTGTGTGAATCAACGGGCTAAAAAGCGGCTATGACCTGCGTTCCTCACCTTGTGGGGATGGGGTGGGCCGCCGGGAAAGCCGAGGGAACTCATCGATAGGGTTGCTCTTGCTCTATCTCATGTGTGACAAGGAGAACTCGCACCGTGACCCGCAACAGCCGTCACCGGGCGATCGCCGCCGCCGCGCTCCTCGCAGCCGCCCCGGCCCTGGCCGGCTGTGGGGCCGGATTCGACGCGATCACCAACAAGCCCTACGCACCGACCGAGGCCCTGACGGTCAACACCAAGGGCATCAACATCTCGCAGGCGTTCTTCCTCGGCCCCGACTCCGGCGCGCAGCTGCCGGTGGGAGGCGCCACGCCGCTGTACCTGTCGGTGGTCAACACCAACCAGACCCCCGACACGCTCGTCGGCCTCGGCGTCGACCAGAGTCTCGGCACGGCGAAGGTGGGCGCTCCGGTCACCCTCCCCGCCAACCAGCGGGTGAGCGTCGGCAAGCCGACGCCCACGATCCTGATCGAGGGTCTCAAGAAGCCGCTCCGCGGCGGCGAGAGCATCAAGGTGCAGCTGCAGTTCGCGAACGCGGGCATCGTGCCGCTGACGATTCCGGTCATCACCCGCAGCCGCGAGTTCACCGCCTACCCGCCGGCCCCCGGCGCCACCCCGGCCCCGACGCCCACGCCGACTCCCACCGCCACCGCCGAGGGCGAGCACGGCAGCAGCGGCCACTGAGGCCTGCGGCACCCCGTGGGGCGCGACGGCGCCTCCCGGGGTGCTCCTGCGTCCTGGAAGCGCCAGAAAAGGCTAAAAACCTGGACAAGGCCGGGAGCTCCGCGAGCCCATGGAAGGCGTAAAAGGGCCGCAAAGGTCGTAAAAGCCGTGGGGCTCGTACGGCGCGGACGCGCCGTACGAGCCCCACGGCTGTACGAGCCCTACGGTGGCGGACGCGGATCCCGCGCCGCGATCAGGCCTCGACAGGGTCGAACTTGTAGCCCAGGCCCCGCACGGTGAGGATGCACCGGGGGTTCGACGGATCGGACTCGACCTTGGCCCGCAACCGCTTGACATGGACGTCCAGGGTCTTGGTGTCGCCCACGTAGTCGGCGCCCCAGACGCGGTCGATGAGCTGGCCGCGGGTGAGCACCCGGCCGGCGTTGCGCAGCAGCACCTCCAGCAGCTCGAACTCCTTCAGCGGGAGCTGCACCGGCTCGCCGCGCACCGCCACGGTGTGCCGGTCGACGTCCATGCGGACCGGACCGGCGGCGAGCACCGCGGACTCCAGCTCCTCCACGTCGCCCTGGCGGCGCAGCACCGCGCGGATGCGGGCCACCAGTTCCCGGGAGGAGAAGGGCTTGGTGACGTAGTCGTCGGCGCCGAGCTCCAGCCCGACGACCTTGTCGATCTCGCTGTCCTTGGCGGTCAGCATGATGACGGGCACGTTGGAACGCTGGCGGAGCGAGCGGCAGACCTCCGTTCCGGGCAGGCCGGGGAGCATCAGGTCGAGCAGCACCAGGTCGGCGCCGTTGCGGTCGAAGGTCTCCAGCGCCTCGGGCCCGGTGGCTGCCACGGCGACCTCGAAGCCTTCCTTGCGCAGCATGTACGACAGGGCGTCGGAGAACGACTCCTCGTCCTCGACAACAAGCACGCGAGTCACTGCGCGGCCTCCAGGGGGATCGTGGTGGTACCGGGTACGGCGACCGCCATGCCGCCGAACGCGGGCAGGCGGAGGGTGAAGGTGGAGCCGGAGCCTTCCTTGCTCCAGACCGTGACCGCCCCGTTGTGGGCGGCGGCCACGTGCTTGACGATGGCCAGGCCGAGACCTGTGCCGCCGGTCGCGCGGGAGCGGGCCGCGTCGACGCGGAAGAAACGCTCGAAGATCCGCTCCTGGGCGCTCTCGGGGATGCCGATGCCCTGGTCGCTCACGCTGATCTCGACCGAGTCGGACCCGGGGCCGGCCACGCGGGCGCTGACCACGACCCGGGTGTGCTCGGGGCTGTAGGCGACCGCGTTGTCGATGAGGTTGCGCAGCGCGGTGACGAGGAGTTCGTCGTCACCCCAGACCTGCAGGCCTTCGACGCCTCCGGCGACGAGGGTGATGTCCTTGGCCGCCGCGGTGGTGTTGCAGCGGTCGATGGCCTCGTGCACCGCCTCGTCGACGGGAACCGGACCCGGCGTGGGGATGGGTTCGGCGCCCTGGATACGGGAGAGGGTGATGAGGTCCTGGACCAGGTAGGTGAGGCGGGCGGCCTCGTGCTGCATGCGCCCGGCGAAGCGGGTGACCGCCTCGGGGTCGTCGGCGGCGTCCTGGATGGTCTCGGCCAGCAGCGACAGCGCGCCCACGGGCGTCTTGAGCTCATGACTCACGTTGGCCACGAAGTCGCGGCGGACCGCCTCGACCCGGCGGTGCTCGGTCTGGTCCTCGGCGAGGACGAGCACCTGGCCGTAGGAGCCCAGCGGGGCGACCCGCACCGCGAAGCTGGTCGCCTCCTGACCGAACTTGTGACCGGCCACCTCGATCTCGCTCTCGCGGATCTCGCCGTCCCTGCGCACCTTCCTGGCCAGGGCGAGCAGTTCGGCCGCCATCAGACGGTCGCCCTTGACCAGGCCGAAGGCGCGCGCCGCCGAGCTGGCCCGCAGCACGCGGTCTTCCTTGTCGAGCACGACCGCCGAGGACGGCAACACGGCCAGCACCGAGGCGACCCCCGGGGGCAGCGCTCCGGGCTCGACGCCGTCGATGGGCGTCATCGGCCTCTGCTGCCCCGCACCCTGGCGGACGACCATCACGGCCAGCGCACCCACGACGAAACCGGCCAGGACGGCCAGACTCGCCATCAGCTCACTCACGTGGTCCTCCTGTAGGCTTCACGCCCTCGATGGTAGGTGGGCGTTTCCTGCTTGGGGACGACCCAAGGGGGATGACCACGGTCTTTCCCGCAAAGTTCATTTTATGGTCGAGGTTCGTTCACCGTCGCGCGCATACGTTGGGTGCCATGCGCGACGCCTACCACGACGAACTCGACGCCCTCACCGTACGGCTGGTCGAGATGACCCGGCTGGTGAGGTCGGCGATATCGCGGGCCACCACCGCCCTCCTGGACTCGGACCTGCATCTCGCCGAGAGCGTCATCTCCCAGGACGAGGAGGTCGACCGCATCTTCGCCGAGGTCGAGGCCTCGATCTTCGACCTGATGGCCAGGCAGCAGCCCGTCGCCGTGGACCTCAGAATGATCATCACGGCGCTCCGGATGGGCACCGACCTGGAGCGGATGGGCGACCTGGCCCAGCACGTCGCCAAGGTCGCCAGGCTGCGCCACCCCGACTCCGCGATCCCGCCGGAGGTGCGTGCCACGATCCTGGAGATGGGGCAGATCGCCGAGCGTCTGGTCACCAAGACCGGCAGCTGCATCGCCTCGCGCGACGTGGAGACGGCCATGGAGCTGGAGTCCGACGACGACGCGATGGACCGGCTGCACCGCAGGCTGTTCAAGATCCTGATGGCCCCAGACTGGAAGTACGGCGTCGAGCCGGCCATCGACGTGACGCTGATCGGCCGCTACTACGAGCGTTACGCCGACCACGCGGTCCGCGTCGCCCGCGACGTGGTCTACCTGGTGACGGGCTCCCGTCCCCACGACATCGCCGCTCTCTGAGCACCCGGCGTCCGGGCGCCCACGACGCGGGCGCCCGGACCCCGTCGCCGTTTCCCGGCCGGTCCCGAGCCGGTTCCGAGCCGGCTTTGAGTGGTTCCTCCGGCGGATGGCCGAACGGTGAGACACGAGAGGGCCCGCCGGATCCGGCGGGCCCTCTCTCGTCGTGCCGTGGTGAAGACCGTCCGGGCTATCTGCCCTGGTTGGCCACGGCCTCGATGGCGGCCGCGGCCGCGTCGGGGTCGAGGTAGCGGCCGCCCGCGGCGACGGGGTGGAAGTCGTCGTCCAGCTCGTACACCAGCGGGATGCCCGTGGGGATGTTGAGCCCGGCGATCTCGTCGTCGCCGATCCCGTCCAGGTGCTTGACCAGCGCCCGGAGCGAGTTGCCGTGCGCGGCGACCAGGACCGTCCTGCCCGCCGCGAGGTCCGGCACGATCCGGTCGTACCAGTACGGCAGCATGCGCTGGACGACGTCCTTGAGGCACTCGGTCCGCGGGACCAGCTCACTCGGCATGTGCCCGTAGCGGGCCTCGCCGACCTGGGAGAACTCGTCGTCGTCGGCGATCGGCGGCGGCGGGACGTCGTAGGAGCGCCGCCAGAGCATGAACTGCTCGTCGCCGAACTCGGCGCGCGTCTGCGCCTTGTCCTTGCCCTGCAGGGCTCCGTAGTGGCGCTCGTTGAGCCGCCAGGACCGGGTGACCGGCAGCCAGAGCAGGTCGGCGACGCCCAGCGCGAGGTTCGCCGTCTGGATCGCCCGGGTCAGCAGGGAGGTGTGCACCACGTCGGGCCGTACCCCGGCCTCGATGAGCAGCTTGCCGCCGCGGCGCGCCTCCTCCTCGCCCTTGGCCGAGAGCCCGGCGTCCACCCATCCGGTGAACAGGCCCTTGGCGTTCCACTCACTCTCACCGTGCCGAAGCAGCACCAAAGTCGACATGCCGCCAAGCTTAGTGGGCGGCTTCCCGGCCGCCCCAGCCGTCGGCCGTCCGGCACCGGTCCGCCTCCACGCCGACCGGCCTCGGCACCGGTCCGGGGACCTCAGCGGTCGGGGTCGGCGAAGCGGGCGAACGCCTGCAGGTTGGCGAGCGACTCACCCCGCTTGGCACGCCACTCCCACTCGCGCCGGATCGAGGAGGCGAAGCCGAGTTCCAGCGCGCGGTCGAACCCCTCGTCGGCGTAGGTCAGAACGCACCCGAGAAGCCGGTCGAGCTCCTCCTCGGTGACCGCGGCCGACGGGACCCGGCCCACCAGGTAGACGTCGCCGACCGGGTCGAGGGCGAAGTGCACGCCGTACATGAACCCGTTCTTGGTGAGCAGCCAGCTGTAGAACTCGGCGTGGTTCTCATCGGGCCGGCGGCAGAAGAACGCCTCCACGTGCAGCGTCCGATCGCCGACGATCAGCCAGGTCATGGTCGCGAGCTTGCGCTGGCCGGGCAGCCGCACCAGGAAGGCGCCCGGCCGGGGCTCCTCGAAGGAGACCTCCATGTCCTTCAACGCCGTCTCGATCACTTCACGCATGCGCCAAGCCTACGGCCGGGCCCGGGGGTTTCCGGGCCCGGGAGGCGGCGGCCTCCGGCGGCGCGGGCTTCCCGCGGCGCTCCGGGGCGCTTCTCAGGAGTTGACGGCGATCGGGACCCGGTGGAGGTTCGCCATCGCCCCGGCGTAGACCTCGGCGAGCCGCGCCGCGGTGGCCGACCAGCCGAAGGCCGCGGCCTGGGCCACGGCGCCCGCCGCGAGGGCCTCCCGCCAGGCGGGCATGTGGAGGAACCGGCTCAGCACCCGCGCCCAGTCGTGCGGGTCGTGCCCCTCGACGAGCACGCCGGACACGCCGTCGCGTACGGCGGTGCGCAGACCGCCCACGGACGCTGCGGCCACCGGGGTGCCGCACGCCTGGGACTCCAGGGCCACCAGGCCGAAGGACTCGCTGTGCGAGGGGACGACCGTCACGTCGGCGGCGCGGTACCAGTCGGCCAGCTCGTACTGGGGTGCCGGGGGGACGATCCGGACCACGTCCGAGATGCCCAGTGAGGCGGCCACGTCGGTCAGGTAGGAGGGCCGGGCCAGACCGTTGCCGCTGGGCCCGCCGACGCAGGCGACGACCAGCCTCGACCTGAGCGCGGGCTCCTCGACGAGGAGCCTGGCCGCGGCGCGCAGCAGCACGTCCGGGGCCTTCAGCGGCTGCACGCGGCCCACGAACAGCAGCACGTGGGCGTCCTGGGGCAGGCGCAGCCGGTGGCGCGCCGCGCCCTTGGATGCGGGCTGGAAGACCGTGAGGTTGACCCCGGGGTTGACCACCTCGACGCGCTCGGGGACGGCGCCGTATAACTCGACGAGCTCGCGGGCCTCGGTCGGGGTGTTCGCCACCAGGCGGTCGGCCACGTCCACGACCTGCTGCTCCCCCAGCACCCGGGCGGCCGGCTCGGGCTTGTCGTCCTCGGCCAGCAGGAGGTTCTTCACCTTGGCCATGGTGTGCATCGTGTGCACCAGCGGCAGGCCCCAGCGTTCCTTGGCCAGCCAGCCGACCTGGCCGGAGAGCCAGTAGTGGGAGTGGATGACGTCGTAGCGGCCCGGCTCGTACATGGCCTCGGTCCGCAGCACGCCCGACAGGAACCCGCAGAGCTGGCCGGGCAGGTCGCCCTTGTCGAGTTCCTCGTACGGACCCGCGGTGATGTGGCGGACGGACACACCGGGAACGATCTCCGCGACCGGCGGCAGGTCCCTCGACGTCTGCCGGGTGAAGATCTCGACCTCCACTCCCAGCTCGGACAGCCGTTTGGCCGCCTCGACGATGTAGACGTTCATGCCGCCCGCGTCTCCGGTCCCCGGTTGGTCCAGGGGAGACGTGTGCATACTGATCGTCGCGACCCGGTTGACCCGCCGTCGCCTCACAGACACCACCTCCGAGATGGCTCAACTACCTATTAATCCGCAACATTCCCGACACATAGCCGCGTTGGGGTCGTCGCGGACGGCCCTGGCAGGATGGTGAACCATGAAGAAAACGGCTGTGGTGACAGGGGCCAGCAGTGGGATCGGCGAGGCGACGGCTCGCCGGCTGGCCGCGGAGGGCTTCGACGTGGTGGCCGCGGCACGGCGCAGGGATCGGCTGGACAAGCTGGCCGCGGACGTGCCCGGAATCCGCGCGGTCACGCTGGACGTGACGTCACAGGAGTCGGTGGACGAGCTCGCCGCCGCGCTGGACCGCTGCGACGTACTGGTCAACAACGCCGGAGGCGCGATCGGCCTGGAGCCGGTGGCCACCGGGAACGTGGCCGACTGGCAGCGGATGTACGACATCAACGTGCTCGGCGCGCTCCGCGTCACCCAGGCGCTGCTGCCCAAGCTGATCGAGTCGGGCGACGGCGTGCTGGTGATGCTGACCTCGGTGGCCGGGCTGGTCTCGTACGAGGGCGGCGGCGGTTACAACGCGGCCAAGCACGCGCAGACCTCGATGACCGAGGTGCTCCGGCTGGAGCTCGTGGGGCGGCCGGTCCGGATCGTCGAGATCGCCCCCGGGATGGTGCACACCGAGGAGTTCTCCCTGAACCGCTTCCGCGGGGACTCCGCCGCCGCCGACCGCGTCTACGAGGGGGTGCCCGGCCCGCTCACCGCCGACGACGTGGCCGACGCCATCGCCTGGAGCGTGACCCGCCCGGCTCATGTGAACATCGACCGCATGGTCATCCGCCCCCGGGCCCAGGCCGCCCAGCACAAGATCCACCGCGTCTGACCGTGGTGAAGCCGGTCGGGGAGATCACCAGGGGGACCACCGGTCACAACCGCCTGCGGCGCGCGGACCGGTGGATCGCCGCCGCGCACGGGCGCCTGCTGCGCGGGGCCGACCGCCCGCTGGTGGTCGACCTCGGCTACGGGGCCTCGCACATCACGACCCTGGAGATGTTCCTGCGGCTGCGCCGGGTCTGCCCCTCGGTCGAGGTGGTCGGGATCGAGATCGACCCGGCCCGGGTCGCGGCGGCCAAGCCGTACGAGCGCCCCGGGCTCTCGTTCGCGCTGGGTGGCTTCGAGGTGCCGGTGGACCGCCCGCCCCTGCTGGTCAGGGCGTTCAACGTGCTCAGGCAGTACGGCGAGGCGCAGGCGTGGGAGTACTGGACGATGCTCCGGCGGCGGCTCGCGCCGGACGGGGTGATCGTCGAGGGTACCTGCTCGGAGGTGGGTCACCGCGCGGTCTGGGCCGGTCTCGACCGCGCAGGACCCCGAACCCTCACCTTCTCGGCCCGTTTCGACGCCTTCGAGCGCCCCTCCGACCTGGCTGACCGCCTGCCCAAGACGCTCATCCACCGGAACGTCCCCGGCGAGCCGGTCCACGCCTTCCTGCGTGACTTCGATCGCGCGTGGGCGGTCAACGCGCCCTTCGCCGCCTACGGCTCCCGCCGCCGCTGGATCGCCGCCGTCGAGACGCTCGCCGCGACCTGGCCGGTGGCCGCCCGCCCCCCGCTCGGCGGCCGGGCACGCTGGCGGCTCGGTGAGGTCACCGTCCCCTGGACCTCGATCGCCCCCCGCTGACCCGACCACGCCGACATCACCATTGCCCCAGGGGACGTGCCCACGTTCCCCGCCCTGAGGGACTTCTGTTCGGACGCGCCGGCGACTGGACTGAGGAGCGAAGGAGCCCGCGAGGGTGCGCCGGCGACTGGACCGAGGAGCGAAGGAGCCGGGTCAGAGCACCCGAGCCGCGACGCGCAGCGTCGCCATAAACACAGCCATGAACACAGTCACTCGACAACCCGTAGTACTACCCCTCGTGGTGCGGGAGTTAGGCTTGGATGCGTGAAGGGTCTCGGCGAGCTTGAACGCAGCATCATGGACATCATCTGGGCACAGCCATCTCCTGTGACGGCGCGGGAGGTCGGGCGTCTGATCGCCGACCGCGACCTCGCGCCCACCACGGTGATGACCGTGCTCGACCGGCTGACCCGCAAGGGCTTCCTCATCCGCAGCCGCGACGGCCGCGCGTGGCGGTACGAACCGGCGGAAAGCCGCGACGCGTACATCGCAGAGCTTATGCTTGAAGCGCTGGACATGACCGGTGACCGGTCGGCGGCCCTGACCAGGTTCGCCCAGGCCGTCACCGGCACCGAGGCCGAAATCCTGCGCAAGGCCCTGATGGACCTGGAGGATCTGGAGGACGAGTGATCACCGCGGCAGCCCTGGCGATACTCGCCCTGGTCTGCGCGGTCGGAGCCTGGCGGTTCACCCGGGCCCGATGGACCTATCGTGCTCCGCACGTGGCCATCGTGCTGTGGCAGGCCCTGGGAGTGACGTGGGGTCTGGCCGGAACCGGTGCGCTGCTCGCCTACGCCCTGGAACCTTATGACCTGGGTGTGCTGCACGGTCTCCACGCCTTCGCCGTCTCGGCGTTCAGCGGCGGATACGGCGCTCCCGAGCCTTACGACCTGCCGAGGCTGCTCGCCCTCATCGTCGGGTTGACCGCGCTCAGCGTGCTGATCGTGGTGCTTCTCACCGCGGGCGCCCAGACGCTCCGCGCCCGGCACCGCCACCGCACCCTGCTCGCCCTCATCGCCCGTGAGGACCCGGTGGTCCCGGGCGTGCGGGTGCTCGACCATCCCGGCGCCGCCGCCTACTGCGTGCCCGGCCTGCGCTCCGAGGTGGTGGTCAGCCAGGGCACCCTGAAGCTGCTCTCCGCCGACGAGCTCACCGCGGTGCTCGCCCACGAGGCGGCCCACGTCCGTGAGCGGCACGACCTGGTGCTGCTGCCGTTCGCCGCGCTCCACCGGGCGCTGCCCTGGTCGCGTCTGGTCGGCGACGTCCAGGCGGAGGTCGGTCTGCTGGTGGAGATGGCCGCCGACGACGTGGCCCGCCGTTACTGTTCGCCCCGCCGCCTGGCGACCGCCCTGCTGCGCTTCGGCACGGCGGGCGCCGTCCCCGCCCCCCACGGGGCCCTGGGCGCCGCCACCTCCTCGGCCGCGGTGATGGCCCGGGTGGAGCGCCTGGTCACCCCGGGGCCGTGCCTGCCGCGCGCGATCCGCTACGCCATCGTCGCCTTCTCGGTCGTCCTGACCTCCTCGGCCCCGCTTCTCTGGCTGGTCCCGCACTGACCTCACACCCTGCGCTTGCAACTGTTAGCCATGGTGTTTGCAATTGCAAGCACAGCGCGGCACACTTGAGGCATGGCACTACCCAAGGTCGGCTCGATCGGTGAGTACATCCGCGAGCAGCGCAAGCACGCGAAGATCTCTCTGCGTCAGCTCGCCGCCGCGGCCGGGGTCTCCAACCCCTATCTCAGCCAGATCGAGCGAGGGCTCCGCAAGCCCAGCGCCGAGATCCTGAACCAGATCGCCAAGGGCCTGCACATCTCCTCGCAGGCGCTCTACGTCCAGGCCGGCCTCATCGAGGAGCGCGAGCCGGACAGCGACGTGCTGACCGCGATCAGAGCCGACCACTTCATCACCGAGCGCCAGCGCCAGGTGCTGATCGACATCTACGAGTCGTTCCGCAAGGAGAACCGCGCCGGGGCCCCGGACGAAGATGCGCAGACCTCCCAGAAAGCGCATCCCGCACCGGAGCCCCGGCGGAGTGACGCGGGCTCCTCGCCGGACGACGAGGCGCCGCTGCCCGCGGAATACCTGGCCGCGTTGAAACCCTACGCGGCCTCCCCGGGCAACGGTCACGTCACACAGGAAACCAAGGAAGGTTAACCCATGCCCATCGCTGCCGAAGTCAAGAAGCTGGCCGATTCCAAGCCGTTCTACGCCGTCGCGGGCGCCGGCGACTTCGCCGTCGAGAAGCTCCGCGAGCTTCCCGAGCAGATCCAGAAGCTCCAGCTTCCCGAGCAGATCCAGAAGCTGCAGAGCCGCCGCGGCGAGCTCGGCGAGGCCGCCCGGGAGTTGCCCGTCAGGGCCCGTGAGCTGGCCGGCAAGGCCGAGGGCTACGCCAGGGAGTTCCCCGAGAAGGCGCGCGACTACGCCGACCTGGTGGCGGTGCGGGCCGTCGAGCTCTACGAGGAGTTCGCCACCCGCGGTCGCAGGGTCGTCTCCAAGGCGAGCGGCGAGGCCGCCCTGGAGCTTGAGGAGGTCTCCGAGGCCGCCGAGCCGGCGATCGCCGCCGAGCCGGCTCCGAAGAAGACCACCCGCTCCCCGCGCACGCCGAAGGCCGCCCCCAAGGACGACGCGCCCGAGGCCTGACCCGCGTCACACCCGTCAGGGCCTGTCGAGGTCCGTCGAGGCCCGTCCCGGCGCTCCCGGGACGGGCTCTCCCGTTCCCGGGCCGCCACTTCGCCCGGCGGCTCCTTCCCGTCCCCGTGGCTTCCGTCCGCCCCTGCGGTTTCTCCGCCCTCATGACGCCTTTTCGTCCCGCGGCCTCTGCCCGTCTCTTGACGGCACGTCCACGGGCCCGCAGCCCCATGCCCCTCCCGCCCGCGTGAGCTTTCGCATCCGGTGAGCACCGTGGACGACGCGAAGGGGACGCGAAGGGGACTTTCCGCATAGGGTGAGAAGCACCAGTGAGGCGAACGTTCTGGAGAGACGATGATCCAAATCCACGGTGCCCTGGATCTGGTTTTCTGGATCCTGGCTGTCGGGGTCTTCGCCCTGTCCGGCTGGGCACTCGTGCACGCCCTCAAGACTCCGGCCCGGGCGTTCGCGGTCACCGGCAAGCAGACCAAGAACCTGTGGCTGGTCATCCTCGGGCTGGCGACGCTGTTCGGCTTCGCCGCCGCGGTTCAGTACCTCAGCGTGCTCAGCATCTTCACGGTCGCGTCCGTCATCGCCTCCGGCATCTACCTGGCCGACGTGCGTCCCGTCGTGCGGGAGATCGGCAAGGACGGTGGCAACCAGGGCCCGTACGGCCCCTGGTGAGACACGTCATCCGGTCCCGGCACGGTAAAGGGATTGCGCCCGTACTACCGGGCCGGTAGACACACCGGGTGATGTTCGCTGAAAAGCCCACCCTTTTCGGGAAGCTCGTAACCCTTCGTCCCGCCGGTCCCGAATATGTCGACGGCCTCTGGGAACTCGTCAACGATCCCGAGACCGTGCGGCTGACCGGTTCCCGCGGCACGCCGGACTACGAGTCGACCAAGAACTGGTACCTCTCGCGGAGCGAGCATGACGATCGGCTGGATCTGGCGATCTGCGCCGTCGAGGACGACAGCTACGTGGGCGAGATCGTGCTCAACCAGCTCGACCCGGACAACCTCTCCTGCAACCTGCGCATCGCGCTGGTCGGTCCGCGCGCCTACGGCAAGGGGTACGGCAGCGAGGCGATCCGGCTGGTCCTCGACCACGCCTTCGGCACCACGCCGCTGCACCGGGTGAGCCTGGACGTCTACTCCTTCAACGAGCGGGCCGTGCACGTCTACCGGAAGATCGGCTTCGTCCAGGAAGGCGTGTGCCGCGACGCGCTTCTCCTGGACGGTGAATGGTACGACTCCATCATCATGTCGATACTTGCCCCTGACTGGCCTGTCAGAGAAATCTGACATATACGTAGTGATTTTTCGGAAACATCTTTTGACACTTCCGAAACAATGCTACGTTCTCTGGGAGCGCTCCCACCTGTGCGGAATCTTGGTGTGGAGGAAGTTATGGCCGATCTACCCACACTTGCCCAGGTCGCGGCCGAGGCAGGGGTCTCCCCCGCCACGGCGTCCCGGGTACTCACTGGTTCAGTCAGAGTCAGCACATCGACTCGCAGGCAGGTGCATGACGCGATCTCGCGTCTGGGCTACGTACGGCATCGCGCTCCCCGGGGTGGTGCCGGCCGCCGGTCAGACCAGGTCGTTGCCGTGGTGGTCTGCGAACCCGCACACCGGCTCTTCACCGAGCCGTTCTACGCCCGGATGATCACCGCGGTGGAGGAGGTGCTGACCGGGCACGGCGTCCCCCTCGCCGTGATGACCGCCACGGCCGCCACCTCCACCATCGCCACGCCCCCGCTCGTCGCGGGCGGCATCGACGGTGTCCTGCTGATCGGCGCGCGGGACCGGCACCCGCTGGCGGTGACCCTGGCCGCCTCGGGCATCCCGGTGCGCAGCGCGGGCCGTCCACCGGACGGCATCGACCTGCCCCACGTGGACATGGACAACCGCGACGGCGGTCGGCAGGCGGCCGAGCACCTGCTGCTCGGCGGGCGGCGGTCCATCGGCGTCATCGCCGGTCCGCCCGCGCTGCCGGCGGCACGCGATCGGCTCGACGGCTTCCTGCAGACACTCGCCCTGGCCGGGATGACCGGTGTGCCGGTCGCGTACGGAGACTTCGGTCACGCCTCCGGCGTGCACGGCATGCAGTGGCTGCTGCGCCGGATGCCGCACATCGACGCGGTGTTCGCCGCCTCCGACGTGATGGCGGCGGCGGCCCTGCAGACCCTGCGCCGGGCCGGGCGCCGGGTGCCCGAGGACGTGGCCGTCGTCGGCTTCGGCGACTCCCCCGCCTCCCGGCGGACCTCGCCGCCGCTGACCACCGTGCGCCAGCCCGTGGAGGACTTCGCGGCGCTCGCCACCCGGCTGCTGCTGCTGTCGATGCGCTCAGCGGACACCACCTCGCGCAACAACCCCGTACTGCCCACGGAGTTGGTGGTCCGTGAGTCCTCCTGACCCCGGCGGACTCCGCGCGGGTGACGTCCTCACCCGCAGATACCTGTTGCTGGAGCAGATCGCGTGGGGCGGCATGAGTGTGATCTGGCGCGCCTTCGACCAGTCGCTGCAGCGGATGGTCGCGGTCAAGCTGCTGGACGGGGACCTCGGCGCCGACCGCGGGGAGCGCGAACTGATCCGCCGGGAGGCGCGTGCCACCGCGCGCCTCATCCATCCCGACGCGATCGAGGTATACGACTACGGGGAGACCGTGACCTCGCACGGGCGTCTGGCCGCCTACGTGGTCATGCGCCTGCTGGAGGGGCGCCCGCTCTCGGACCGGATCGCCGAGGGCCCCCTGCCGTGGGCGGAGGCCGTACTCATCGCCGCCCGGCTGGCCACCGTGCTGGCCGCCGCCCATGAACGGGGCATCGTCCACCGGGACGTCACCGCCGAGAACGTGCTGCTGACCCCGGCCGGGGCCAAGCTGCTCGACTTCGGCATCGCGGCGTTCATCGGGGAGGACGACGATCGGGCGTCCGACTACGGCACCCCTCCCTACGTGGCGCCCGAGCGGCTCACCGGCGCCGCCGCCGACCCGGCGAACGACGTCTACGCGCTCGGCGTACTGCTGTTCGAGATGCTCACCGGCGCCCCGCCGTACCCGGAGCGGACCTGGGAAGAGATCGAGAACGCCCGGCGCGAGGGTCCGCCGCCCTCGCCGGACGTGCCGGGGATGCCCGCGAGGATCAGCGCGCTCTGCCAGGTCTGCCTGGCGCACCGGCCCGAGGTCCGCCCGAAGGCGCAGGAGGTGGCCGACGAGCTGACGGAGGTGCTGACGGCGCGGGCTTCCCGCGGGATCGGGCTCGTGCGCTGGACGCTGGCGTCGGCGGTGGCCGCGGCGGTGGCGGCCGCCGTGGCCGCGGTCGTGGTGTGGAGCCAGCTCTCCGATCCCCGGAGCGGGCAGGTCGCGGGCCCTTCGCACGGCCCGGCCCCGCCCACGGTCCTCGACTCGGCCACCTCGCGTCCCGGAGCCACACGCTCCGAACCCGTCATGACCCACGGGAGCGCCCGTTCCGGGCCGGCCGCGGTCCCCGCGGCCACGCCGCCCCTGCCCTCGCTCGAACCCACGGTCCGGGACGGGCTCGGGGAGGAAAGGCACACCACGGCGGACGAGGTGCGACCGGCGACGCCGAACCTCAGCCAGAGCGTCCGGAGATTCAACGCGCTGCTGGCCCGGGGGGAGGACGAGGGCAGCATCCGCCCGGACGTGGCTTTGGACCTGCGCCAGGTCCTGGCCAACACCGTCTGCTGCTCCCGCGACCTCACCCCCGTCCGCGGGAAGATCGCCGACCGGCACCGGGAGGGATCCCTGCCCGACGAGCTCCGTTACGCGCTGGAGTCGCAACTCCGGCACGTCTCGGCCGCGCTGACCAGGTAGGCCGGCGCGAAAAGTCCGGACCGGGGGCGCGGCGACCGGAATCACCCTGGCCGCCGTGCTCCCGGCGGACGACAATCGCCCGAAGAAGATTCACCTCGCCCGAGTATGATCGTTTCCGTGGGATCGGGCGGGGAGACCATGTCTGCGCCGTACGGTCCCGTGCCGTTTCAAGCGATGCTCCCCGTGCAGCCGGGGCCCTGATGGCTTTCAGACCCTCCAAGTGAGACACAAGTGCGTCCTGCGACGCTGAGCGACAGCACTACGATCACAGGAGACTTCGCCTATGAACTGGTCCATCAGCGCCGATACGGACGACGGCGACATACCCGCGCTGTTCCCCGGCCGTTGAAGGAGGGTGTCAGTATGCCGGACCTTGCGCCCTTGCGGCCCGAGGACCCTGAAAGGGTGCGGGAGTACCGGCTCACCGCACGCCTCGGTGAGGGCGGCCAGGGAACGGTGTATCTCGGGGAGGCT
>NZ_BAAAVI010000085.1:0-31429 GCF_039534445.1 Streptosporangium fragile
CCCTCGGGCCTCCCCCGGCAAGCGCCGGGGGCGGCCCCTCGGGCCTCCCGCCCCGGCGGGCACCCGGGTGGGAGAACCCCGGTGCCCGCCGGGAACCCCTCCGGGCCGTCTGCCGCAACGGCGGCGCAGCGGGGAAGGATCCGGCGGGAGGAGGTCAGAGGGTGATGGAAGGCCGGTAGACGTCGAACCAGATGTCGAGGTCGATGACCCGCTCCAGGGCCACCCGCGGGCCCCACGGGAGCTCGGCCGGGCGGGCGTCCAGCAGCGGGCGCAGGGTGTCGATCCCGACCAGGTCGCGGACGGGCGAGGACGGGTCGTCCAGGACGCGCCTCGCCCACGCCTGCACGCCGGCGCTGTAGGCCGGGTCCTGGGTCGAGGGGTAGGGGCTCTTGCGGCGCCGGAGCACGGACTCCGGCAGCAGGCCGGCCGAGGCGGCGCGCAGCAGGCTCTTCTCCCTGCCGTCGAAGGACTTCAGCGCCCAGGGCGTGTTGAAGACGTACTCGACGAGGCGATGGTCGCAGAACGGCACCCGCACCTCCAGCCCCACCGCCATGCTCATCCGGTCCTTGCGGTCGAGCATGACCTGCAGCCAGCGGGTGAGGCAGATGTGCAGCATCCGCCGCATGCGCAGCTCCTCGCCGGACTCCCCGGGCAGGACCGGAACCTCGGCGACGGCGTCGGCGTAGGAGTCGGCGCGGAACTCCTCGACCCGCAGCTTGGCCTCGATGTCCGGGTGGAGCATGGAGCCGAGCGCGTGGTCGCCGGTGACGATCAGCCAGGGGAACACCGGGGTCGCGACGATGGCCGGGTCGTGGAACCAGCCGTAGCCGCCGAAGACCTCGTCGGCGGACTCCCCGGACAGGGCCACGGTCGACTTCTCCCGCACCCCGCGGAACAGCAGGTAGAGCGAGCTGTCCAGCTCGCCCCAGCCGACCGGGACGTCCCGGGCGACCACGGCCGCCCGCCGCACCTCGGGGTCGAGCAGGTCTCCGGGGTCGAGCACGATGTGGTGGTGGTCGGTGCCCACGTGGGAGGCGACCTCGCGGGCGAACGGCGAGTCGGCGGTGCCGCGCATGTTGTCGGGGACGAAGTTGTCCTCCTGGCCGAGGAAGTCGACCTCGAAGGTGCGCACGCGCTCCAGGCCGCGAAGCTCGGCGGCGGCCATCGCGGTGACGACGGAGGAGTCGAGGCCGCCGGACAGGAGTGAGCAGCGCGGCACGTCGGAGGTGAGCTGGCGGCGCACGGCGTCGGCGAGCAGCTCGCGCACGGTCGCGACGGTGGCCTCCCGCCCGTCACGGTGCTCGGCGGCCTCCAGCCGCCAGTAGGCCCGCTCGACCGGCCCGTCCCGGTCGACCAGCACCGTGTGCCCGGGCCGTACCTCGCGCATGCCCGACCAGACCGCCGCGCCCGGCGTGCGCACGACGGCGAAGATCTCACGCAGCCCGTCCGCGCCCACCTCGCGGCGGACGAGGGGGTTGGCCAGCAGCGCCTTGGGCTCGGAGCCGAAGACCACGCCGTCGTCGGTCCTCGCGTAGTAGAGCGGCTTGACGCCCAGCCGGTCGCGGACCAGGAGCAGCCGCTCGACGCGGCCGTCCCAGACGGCGAAGGCGTACATCCCGTTGAGGCGGTGCACCATCTCGTGGCCCCACTCCAGGTAGGCCCGGAGCACCACCTCGGTGTCGCTGCGGGTGGAGAAGACGTGGCCGGCGCGCCGGAGCTCCTCGCGCAGCTCGGTGAAGTTGTAGGCCTCCCCGCTGTAGGTGAGCACGACCTCCCCGACCCCGGTCCGGGCCGTCATCGGCTGCCGTCCGCCCTCGACGTCGATGACCGCGAGCCGCCGATGGCCGATGGCGGCCCGCCGGGCCAGCCACACACCGCCGTCGTCGGGGCCGCGGCAGGCCATCGTCTCGGTCATCGCGTCGATCACGGGCCGCTCGCGGGTCAGGTCGGCCTCGAAGGCGACCCAGCCGGTTATGCCGCACATGCCAGCCTCCACAGCTGAGAATGAATTTCCGGGATAATATCATCGATGCATTTGTCAAGAAAGGCTTGAAAAGAGCACGGAAAATCAGCGGACGGCGAATCGGAAAATGCTGGACCGAGCGCCTGCCGCCA
Organism: Streptosporangium fragile; assembly: GCF_039534445.1. Lineage (NCBI taxonomy): Bacteria > Bacillati > Actinomycetota > Actinomycetes > Streptosporangiales > Streptosporangiaceae > Streptosporangium > Streptosporangium fragile. Next base: position 2,116 of record NZ_BAAAVI010000085.1, read on the forward strand.
TTTAGTCTTCTCTTCCCCGACCCCTTTCAGGTGATGGAGGATCGTCGATGTCCGTTCAGGCCCTGCGAGACGCGGTGACCGGCTACCGCCGGTCCCAGGTGATTTATGTCGCGGCGAAACTCGGGCTGGCCGACATGCTCACGGAGACGCCGCTGACCGCCAAGGAGATGGCCGCGCGGTGCGGGGCGGACCCGGACGTGCTCCTGCGGGTGGCCCGCGTGCTGGCCGCCGAGGGCGTGCTGCGCGACGCGGGCGAGGACCGCTTCGGGCTCGGGCCGCTCGGCGAGCACCTGCGCACCGACGCCCCGGGCGGGGTCGCCGCGTGGACCGTCAGCGTCTGCGAGGAGCAGTACGCGGCCTGGGGCCACGCGTTGCACACGGTCCGCACCGGCGAGCCCGCCTTCGAGGCGGCGTTCGGCATGGGCATGTGGTCGTACCTGGCCGGGAACGAGGGCGCCGCCACCACGTTCGCCGCGGCGATGGCCGACTCGGTGCGCGAGTCGTGCGCCCTGGTCGCCGACCGGTACGACCTGGCGGGCGTGGAGCGCTTCGTCGACGTCGGAGGCGGCAGCGGAGCGCTCACCACGACCCTGCTGCGCAGGCATCCCGGGGTACGCGCCACGCTCGTGGAGCTTCCCGAGACCGCCGGGCACGCCCGGCGCGCGATCGACGAGGCGGGACTCGCCGACCGGTGCGAGGTGGTGCCCGGCGACTTCATGGAGCGGGTGCCCGCGGGCGGGGACCTGTACATCCTGTGCCGGGTGCTCGCCGACTGGCCGGACGCGGCGGCGGCCCGGATCCTGGCCACCTGCCGCGCCGCGATGCGCCCGGGTGCCCGGCTGCTGGTGGTGGGGGGCCTGGCCAGGGCGGGGGACGGCACCGCGCGGGGCCTGCTCGACCTGCACCTGCTGATGATGCTCGGCGGCCGGGAGCGCGACGAGGACGAGCACGCCGCGCTGCTGTCCGCCGCGGGCTTCGAGCCGCGCCCCGCCGTCCACGCGGAGGACGGCCGCACCAGCATGATCGAGGCCGTCGCGGTCTGACCGCTCACCGGCCGCGGATCCCGGTCGGGCGCACCAGCAGCGCGGTGGGGTGCGTCCGGCCGAACGCCTCGGGACTGCCCTCAAGGCGGATCATGGCCTCGCGGTACTTGGCGAGGTAGCCGGGGACCAGGTGCGCGGGGACCGGGTCGTCCAGCAGCCGTGCCTCGCCGGTGAAGACGACGACGTCGCGGCCGTGGGGCCCGCCGTCGAAGTGGAGCGAGACCCGGGGGCGCGCGCGCAGGTTCGCCGGCCGCCTGGCCCGGTCCCAGTTGTAGATCAGGAAGCTCTCGCCGTCCCACCAGAACCAGACGGGGTTGGGGCAGGGGATCCCGCCGTCGGTGACGGTGGTCAGCCAGACCACCCGCTCCTCGGTGAGGCGGTGGCGGACGCGGGCACCGAACTCGGTGGCGGCGTCGGGCAGGGTGACGGTCATTTCGACTCCCGGGGTCGGCGGTGCACGAGACAGCCCAGGCGCAGCTCGGCGCACTGGAAGTCGCCGTCGACGTGCCACCAGAGCTGGTCGGGGGTGGGCAGCATCTCGGAGACGAGGATCTCCGCCGGCGCGGACCTGGCCAGGTCCTCGACGGCGAGGGGGTCGGCGAAGTCGACATGGAGCGGTTTCGGCTCGGCGGGATGGCGGACGAAGACGCGGCGCGGCAGGCGGTTGTCCTCCCGGAGCCGCTGCATCGCCAGCCAGCGCCCCATCGCGTCGCCCGCGCGTTCCTCGGGGAGCCGGATCCGCCAGCGGGCCCGCTGGTAGACCAGATCGTCGATCATGATCCGCGGAGTGTGCTCCCCCAGGTCGACCGGGACGGGCACGACCGCGGGCAGGGAGACCGCGCGGTGCAGCGGCGAGGAGAGGTCGCCGGGGTAGAGCAGGCGGCGCACGCCCGCCACCTCGACCGCGTCGCCCGTGGCGGGCACGGTCACGTCGGCGATGGGCGCGGTCTGCTCCCGCGGCTTGCGCGACAGCCCGCTCAGCTCTATCGACACTCCGGGCAGTTCCGGGGTGACGTGGGCGCTGCGCCGCCGCGAGACGATGGTGGCGGCGCGATCCGGCGGGACGAGCCGCACGACCCGCTCGGTGAAGTCGCGCCAGAGCAGGTCGGGGGTGCTGTGCAGCGGGTTCTCCAGCCCGCCGTACCCGGAGCTGCAGTCGTCGTGCATCTCCGACAGCACCCAGGTCGCGGTCGCCAGGTCCCGGCCCGCGGCCATCAGGTCGGGGCTGGGCAGGCAGGGGTCGCCGGCGTCGCCGGGCGGGACCAGGGACCACAGCCCGGCGACCGCCCCGGCGACCTCGGCTGAGGTGAGCCGGACGATCCCGGCGCCGGTCCGGAGGTCCGGGGGTGCGGGCCGTTCCCCGGGGGCGCCCGCGGCGCGGGCGGCGACGAGGTCGCGGAGCGCGGCCTGGAGCCGTCCCGTCCGGACCCGGTCGTCACGCAGCTCCGCGACGGCCAGGCGGGCCAGCGGCGCGGGGCGCCCGCCGAGTGCGGCGCGCACCGCGTCCCTGGCGTCCTCCCTGCTCAGCAGGGCACCGAGGTAGCACAGCGGGAGCATGCCGGCCAGCGCGGCGCGGATCCGCTCCAGGGCGGGACCGCCCAGGACCACCCGCTCGCTGTACGGGCTCGACCGGTCCTCGCGGAAGACCTCCCGGTCGGCGTAGTGCCGGCCCGCGCCCTGCCTGGTCCCCTCCCCCAGGGTCGCGGCCAGGCGCTCGGCCTCCTCCAGGTGGGCGGCCCGGCCCGGCCAGGGCTCGGCGGCGTAGCGCGCCCTGGCCGCGGCGAGCGCGACGGCGAGACCCGGTTCCCCGCCGGGTCCTCCGTCCGCCGCCCCGTCCCCTTGCCCCGCCGGCGGCGAGGCGGCTCCCTCCGCGGGAGGCGAGGCGGCGCCGGCCCGGCCGGCGAGCTCGCTCAGCGCGTGCAGCTCAGTGGCCGGCAGGCGGCAGCCGGAGACGATGACGGCCTGGCCGAGCCCGCGGGCCAGCCGCTCGGCCGCCCCGGGGTCCGTCCCCAGCAGCGCGGCGAGCTCGCCCAGCGTCCGCCGCCCGTCCGCGGCCCGCCACAGCCGCAGCGCCGGCTCGGGGACCTTGAACCGTCTGCCGTCCAGAACCCGTTCCAGACCGGCGCCCGACGGGAGCTCGCGGAAGACGGGGCTCCGCCACACCCGGCGGTCGGGCGGGGGGACCCGCCGTCCCGTCTCCTCCTGCAGCAGCTCGGCGAGCCAGGTGCTGGCCTCGACGAGCACCCGCTCCTGTCCCGGCTCCCCGACCGTGAGGGCCTCGGCCCGGCCGGGATCGAACCGGGCGTGCAGGACCGGGCCGAAGAAGGAGACGGTCTCGCACCGCGTGGCGAACCTGCGCAGGTAGCGGTGGGCGGTCGCCGCGGTGCGGCGCGCGCCCGAGGTCCAGGGGCCGTGGGCGGCGAGCGGCCTGGCCAGGGCGTTGCGGAGGAACCCGGGGTTGGAGACGAAGGTCGCGTGCCGTACGCGGTCGAGGCCGAACGCCTCGGCGACCCGCCGGCGGGCGGCGGCCAGCGCGGCCTCGTGGGCACGGGCGACGTCGGCCTGGACGGACCGGCAGGCGGTGACGGCCTCGTCCCAGCGCCCGGCCCAGTCACCGGCTCCCAGGGCGGCCAGCAGCCCGGCCTCCGGCTCCTCCAGCGGCTCGCCCACCTGGACCGCCTCCAGGCAGCGGACGGCGAGCCGCAGCGACCGGCGCCTGGGCTCCGTGCGGCGGGCGGCCTCGCGCAGGGTGGGCCACAGCTCCTCGAACCGGAGCCGTTCGGCGTGCACGCGCCGTCCGGCCGCGAGGACCGGGCCGGACAGGTCGTACAGCTCAGGCGCGGCCAGCCCGTCGAGCAGGCGGACGGGCATCCCGGAGGTCCGCAGCAGGAACGAGGGGACCAGCTCCACCGCGAGCTCGTCCTCCCCCGCCGGAACGCGCCACGCGATATCAGCGGAAATCACATCGGTCAACGACATCGAAATCACCGCGAGTTTCGTGTATCAAAGGTCTCGGAGGTTGAAGAATGAATCTGAGCGCCTCGGTCGGGAACCTTTGCCGGACCACCGTGGAAAAACATTCGGAAGAACTGCTGGAGATTTCCCGAAGCATTCACGCCAACCCCGAGACCGCCTTCTCCGAGCATCGGAGCGCGGCCCTGCTCGCCGATTTCCTGGCCGCCCGGGGATTTGCCGTCGAGCGGGGCGCGGCGGGGCTGGAGACGGCCTTCGTCGCCCGCTACGGCGACGGCCCGCTGGCCGTCGCGTTGTGCGCCGAGTACGACGCGCTGCCCGGGATGGGCCACGCGTGCGGGCACAACGTCATCGCGGCGGCCTCGACGGGCGCCGGGCTGGCCCTGCGCGAGGTGGCCGACCGCCTGGGCCTGACGGTGATGGTCGTCGGGACCCCCGCCGAGGAGGACGGCGGCGGAAAGCTGATCATGCTGGAGCGCGGCGTCTTCGACGAGGTGTCGGTGGCGATGATGGTGCACCCCGCGCCCGAGGAGAACTGCGCGCCGCGGTCGCTGGCCATCGCCGACCTTCAGGTGCGCTACACCGGCCGGGCGACGCATCCGGCGCTCTCGCCGGAGCTCGGCGTCAACGCCGCCGACGCCCTCACCGTGGCGCAGGTGGCGATCGGCCTGGCCAGGCAGCACTTCGAGGAGCGCCAGATGGTCCACGGCATCGTGACCCGGGGCGGTGACAGCCCGAACGTGGTGGCCGACGACACCGCCGCCCGCTACTACCTGCGGGCGGGGGATCTGTCCTCGCTGCACCGCCTGGAGAGCAGGGTCAGGTCCTGCTTCGAGGCGGGGGCGGTGGCGACGGGTTGCGGGCACGAGGTGACCGAGGTCTCCCCGGCCTACGCGGAGCTCCGGCACGACCCCTGGCTGGTGGCGGCCTACCGGGACGCCGCCCGGGAACTGGGGCGTCCCCTGGTCTCGCCGGAGGCGGAGGCCGCCATGGCCACCGGGAGCACCGACATGGGGAACGTGAGCCGGGTCGTGCCCAGCCTGCACCCCACGATCGCGATCGACGGCGGCGGCGCGGTGAACCACCAGCCGGAGTTCGCCGCCGCGTGCGTCTCCCCCTCGGCGGACCGGGCCGTGCTCGACGGCGCCCTCGCCTTGGCCTGGACGGCGGCGCAGGCCGCCTCCGACGAGGCCCAGCGGGACCGCCTGCTGGCCCTGCACGCCGCCCGCCGGGCCGGGACCCCGCCGGACGCCCGCTGAGCGGAGGCCCCGCCCGGCGCCCATCGGGTGGAGGTCCCGCCCGGCGGGCGCCGGACCGGGGCCCCACCCGGCACCCACCGGACCGGGGCCCCACCCGGCACCCACCGGACCGGGACGGGAGCCCGTCACGCCGCCGGCTCCCGGTGGGCGGCGGCCGGGGCGTCGGGGTCGGCGTTCACGAGCCGGTCGGTCCCGGTGCGCACCACCCAGCTGTCGGGGTCGTCGAGCAGTTCGGCGTTGAGCTCCGGATCGGTGTCGAACGCCCTGAGCGCCTCGGCCGTGCCGAGGCCCCGGCCGACCAGCGCGTCCGCCGCGTCCTTGCGCGCCTGCCAGGCCTCCACCGGCTCGCTCATCGGCAGCAACCGGGCCGGGTATCCCTGGCCGAGCAGCAGGCAGTCGACGCCCTCCAGCCCGTAGAAGGTCGGCGCGGTCGACTCCAGGAAGCCGCGCACCACCGAGTCCCGGAACCTCAGCGGAGCGCCGGCCCGGAACACCTCGAGCAGGGGCTCCAGGCCCGAGACGTCGGCCCCGGTGTGCATCTCCCGCCAGAACGGGGTGTCCCTGCGGGTGTTGAAGCGGTAGTGGATCGAGAGGAACCAGCGGATCTCGTCCCACTTCTTGCTCAGCGCCCGGTTGACCAGCGCGCGGGGGACGGGGTCCGCCCACGACGCGGGGAGCGTGCTGACCAGCGACAGGATACCGAGCGTGATCATCATCAGCCCGCTGGACTCCAGCGGCTCCACGAACGCGTAGGAGTTGCCGATGGCGACGACGTTGCCGCGCCACGCCTCCTCGTGCCGCCCCACCCGGAAGCGCACCGGCCGGAAGGTGTCCACCCCCGGGTAACGCCGCCGCAGTTCCTCGGTCGCCTCCTCCAGGGACAGGAAGCGGGAGGAGTGCACGTAGCCCACGTGGTCGGCCTCGCGGGTGGGGATGTTCCAGCACCACCCGGCGTCCATCGTGGTCGCCGTGGTGTAGGGCTTGATGTGGCCGCCGTGGGGGACGACCCCGGTGACGGCGGTGTCGGTGGCCAGGCTCGCCGCGTAGCTGACGAAGCGCGAGCCGAGGGTCTTCTCCAGCAGCAGCGACCGGAAGCCGGTGCAGTCCACGTAGAGGTCGAAGCGGAGCTCCCGCCCGTCGGGCGTGCGCAGGCAGTCGACCCAGTCGTCCCCGCCGAGCACCACCTCGGCGACCGTCGCGTCCACGTGCCGGATGCCGCGAGCGGCGGCCAGGTCGGTGAGGTAGCGGACGAACCGCTGGTTGTCGAGGTGGTAGGCGAAGGGCATCTGCTTCATCAACGACAGGTGCCGCCCGCCTTCCAGGGGGAAGACCGGCGCCCGGTCGGCCTTCATGAACAGCGACTGCAGGGTGAAGGCGTTGATGTCCCCCTGGGTGGCCAGGGAGCCGAGCACCCCCACCGAGTTGCTCCCCCAGTCGAAGGGGGCCATGAAGCCCTCCGGGTGGGGCCCCCAGTCGAAGCGGATGCCGAGCTTCCAGGTGGGCAGCACTTTCTCGTAGAGGTCGGCCGGGTCGATGCCGAGATAGTGGTGGAGGAAGGGCAGCATCGACGGGGTGGTCGCCTCGCCCACCCCGATGATCGGGATCCCGCTGGACTCGACGAGCGTGACGTCGAGCCACGGGCGCTTGGCGCGCAGCGCCAGCGCGGTGAGGTAGCCGGCGGTGCCGCCGCCGATCACGCCGACGCTGCGGATGGCGGACGGATCGTCCTGCCGCGGCCGCAGGGCCGGGTCGAGCGCGGCCTCGCGCGGCCCGCCCTCCCCGTCCGCGAAGAGCGCGTCGAGCTCGGCGGGGCGCCCGTCACCGCCGCCGAGCCAGGCCGACACGGCCGCCCTCTCCTCGGCGGACAGGCTCTCGGTGAACGACCGCAGCTTCTGCTGGGTGCTGTCTGTCATGTTTACCTCCCGGAAGCGCCATCGGCGGCGCCGTCATGGCGGTGGAGACGAATGCGACGATCACCAGAAGGGTGAACATCTCCGGGCTGACGATGCCGAGGTCAGGCCCGAGGTCGAGGACGGCGGGCCCGGTGAGCCCGCGGCGGTTCGTGAGCGCCCCGACACGCGGGGACGTGCGCCGGTCGGCCCCGGCGGCCCGCGCCGCGGCGCCCGGCCTGCCGGTCACCGCGGCGGTCAGGCACGCTGCAGCTCCGGGGCCGGCGGGCGGGCCTCCACCCGCCGGCGGGCGTTGAGCCTGGCCAGGGTGACGACCTGGCCGAGCATCATCCGCAGCTGGGCGCGGGCCCGCTCGTCCTGGGGCTCTCCCCGGTCGTCGAGCAGCGCGCTCTCGCGGGACAGCGTGACCCCCAGCGGGGTGGGCCAGCCGCGCAGCGCGTGGCCGATGGTGCGCAGGGCGGCCACGGTGGACGTCGCCCCCTGCTCGCCCAGCGCCACCCCGACGCACCCGATCGCCCGGCCGTCGAAGAACGGCTGCCGCGCGTCGGCCAGCTCGTTGACGTAGTCGAGGGCGTTCTTCAGCAGCCCCGACACGCTGCCGTGGTAGGCCGGGGAGACCAGGACCAGGCCGTCGGCGCGCTCCAGCGCCGCCAGGTAGTCCGCGACGGCGGGACCGTGGTCGCCCACCAGCGGCCGGTAGAAGGGGAATTCCAGGTCGGCGCCGGTGAAGACCCGCGTCGCCACCGGCTGCGACGTGAGCTGACCGGCGCACCAGGCCGCGATGCGGTCGGCTTTCGACCCGGCCGTCACCGATCCGCTCAGGAAAACGAGTTGGGGTACGGGTGCCATGTCGGCTCCTATCGGGTGCTGACGGCCTGCCACGCGAGCCGCCAGGGGAACAGGGGGGCGTACTTGTCGCTGGGGCCGGGATCGTGCAGGGGGTAGACCTCGTCCCCGAGCAGCACGGTCACCCCCCAGGAGCGGAGCCGGGCCACGGACTCCCCGACGGCGGGATGGGCCATGTGGGCCCAGTTGGAGAACGGCACGGCGACCAGTGGGATCCGCCGCCCGATCGCCTCGACGATCAGGCCGAGCGCGAGGGTGTCGGAGATCCCGGCCGACCATTTGACGAGGGTGTTGCAGGTGGCGGGGGCGACGAGCATGGCGTCCGGGGGCGGCGGCGCCTGCGTCTCGCCCGGCTTGCGGTACCGGCTCAGCACCGGGTGACCGGTCAGCTCGGCGAGGGCGGGCTCGTCGAGGAAGCGGGCGCCGTCCGGGCTCGCCACCACGCAGACCCGCCAGCCGTCGGCGTGGGCGAGCCGCACCAGGACGTCCACGTCCCGGGCCGGCGGCGCGCCGGTGACGATCGCGTACAGGACCTTGCCCGCGGCGGGCGCCGCCCCGTCGGCGGCGAGACCGGCCGTGGCGGGCGGAGCACCCGGACCGTCCCCGCTCCCCGCGGCCGGTCCGCCACTCGCGACCGGCCCGTCCCCCATGGTCCGCTCGCCGCTCACGGCAGGCTCACCGAGACCTCCCCGCCCGCGGTGGCGACCCGGATCTCCCTGATCCCGTCCCCTCCGGGCAGGACCTCGACCGGCAGCTCGTCCGAGCCGGGCCAGTCACCGAGACCGGTGCCCACCACGACGGCGGTGATCGCCGTCGGCGTGGTGCGGTGCCCGGCGGCGGCGAGGTCGCCGGGCACCCGGGCGCGGCGGGCGGGCCAGTCGCCGTACTCCAGGAAGAACGGCCGCGAGGGGACGGCCCACGACGCGGCGAAGGCGGCCTCCGCCCACGGCACCCGGCAACCGTCCGCGCGCACGGATTCGCCCCGGATCAGCTCGGGGTCGGCTCCCAGCACCGCGCGGACGCGCTCGGCCGCCGCCTCGATGTCGTCGGCCAGCGCCGCCCAGTTGAGGAAGGCGGGACCGTCGGCGGTCCGTTCCAGGAAGACCCGGCCGAACTCCCCGGCGGTGAGGGCCGCCTCGTCGTGGGGGACGAGCAGTTCGAGGTACTGCACGTCGTCGGTGTCGAAGGGCACCACCCAGCTGGCGGTGCCGTCGGGGTTGGGGCTGCCGTCGGTGACGCCGAACCCGTAGCGCTCCCACAGCAGCTCGCGCAGCGGCTCGATGCTCCGCGCGCCCATGATGACGTGGTCGACGCGCATGCCTACGCCTCCAGGGCCCGGCTCGGGCAGAAGCTCTCCGGCAGGGCGTCCCAGTCGTCGCGGACCAGGCCGGCCGCGAGCCCCTCGGCGGTCCCGCGCGCCGACAGCAGCCCGTGCCCGGCGTGCCCGGCGGCCAGGTAGAGCCGGTCGTGGCCGGGTACGCGCCCGACGAGCGGGCGCCCGGTGCGCGAGGCGGGGCGCAGGCCCGCGCGCAGCTCCACCGGGGAGGCGTCGGCCAGCTCCGGCATGGCGGTGGCGGCGAAGCGCAGCAGGCGGCTGATGCCGGCGACGGTGCACCGGTCGTCGAAGCCCGCGTCCTCCTCGGTGGCTCCGACGACGACTCCGCCGTTCACGCCGGGGGCGAGGTAGAAGGCCGACGACAGGATGCAGGTCAGGTCGGCGCCGGTCCGCAGGACGGCGAGCTGGCCGCGCTGCGGGTACACCGGGGCGCCGCCCGCCAGCCCGGCCGCCGCCGACCACGCCCCGGCGGTCACCACCACGCGGTCGGCGTGCACGGCCCCGGCGGAGGTGCGCAGCTCGCCGCCGTCCGCGGCCGCCACGGTGACGCCCTGCCGCCAGCGCACTCCCGCCGCCAGGCAGTTGTGGTGGACCGCCGCCAGGTAGCGGCGGCCGTCGACCATGAGGCCGGCGCGGTCGAACAGGTAGTGCCGGTCGGCGGGCAGGCGCAGGCCCGGCGCGACCGAGGCGAGCTTCTCCACCTCGATCCACTCGCCGTGGCCCGGCGCGTCCAGGTGGGCGGCGACCGCCTCGACGTCGACGGTCCTGAGCGCCCGCAGGATGGGGCTGGGCACGCTGAACGGGGCGTGCGCCGGTTCGAGCCGGTCGATGTCGGCCGCCAGCCGGCCCCTGCCCCACTGGAGCCAGCCGTACAGCTCCGGGTCGGCGAGGTAACGCAGGGAGGGCACGGCCACCCCCGCGGCGCGGTTGGTGGCGTGGCCCGGTTCGGCGCCCGCGTCGAGCACGGTCACCGAGGCCCCGGCCCCGGCGAGTTCCTCGGCCAGGCAGGCGCCCACGATGCCGCCGCCGACAAGGGCGAAGTCATAGCGTTCCAACGGTGCCGTTCCCCTCTTCCTCGAGTTCGCGCGCGCTGGGCAGGAGCAGGGCGCGGGTGGTCACATCGCTGTCGGTGCACACGGGGACGGCCTCTCCCAGGAAGCCCCCGCTGATCTTGAGGAGCCGCTGCGGCCGGCCGCGGAGGCGTACGGCGAACCAGCCGGACGGCCGGGTGGAGACCCTGGCCAGGCAGGTCAGCCAGACCTCGCCGTCGGGGCGGTAGCGCTGCACGCCCTCCACGCACCAGACCAGCTCCGTGAACCGCTCCGTCGGCGGGGCGTCGGCCCCGCCGACGCGCACGCGGCACACCTGGGCCGGGACGAGCGCGCCCCTGTCGTGGTCCCACACGGCGCGGCCGGGCAGCGCCCCGGTCGCCTCCTCGGGCTCGCGGGGGCGCAGCACACCGCCGTCGACCAGCCGGATCTCCCCGGCCGGTCGGCCGGCGTCGTCGGGGAACCCGGGGGGATGCGCCGACGGCAGGTCCGACAGCGTGATCCCGGGGAGCACCTTCCTGCCCGCCAGCCGTTCCCTGGCCCGATGACCGCCGCGCGAGGTGAGCACCAGCCAGGTCCCGCCCACCACCACGGCGGCCACGTCGGGGGCGAGCACCAGCGGAAGCCCCTCCCAGCCGGCGGGCGGGTCCGCCAGACGGGACGGCAGCCCGGACAGCCTCGCCCCCAGGTCCCGCAGCGCGGCCCGGGGCCCCTCCCCCGCCGGTGTGCCCCGCGTCTCGGCGCCGGCCAGCACGGGGCCCGCCACGGTCTCCACCCGCGCCAGCACGCGGGTGCGGCGCCAGGCCGCGCCGGGCAGCTCCCTGACCTCGGCCACCACGCTCTGCACCGCGGCGTTCCCGGCGGCGCCGAGCGCCCGCGCCGTCTCGCCCATGACCTCGCGGACCGTGTCGAAGGCGGGCGTGAGGGGCGGGTCGGCCAGCCGCCGCGAGCGGCGGACCCGGCCGTCCCCGTCCCGGAACAGCTTCACGGCCTCGGCCGACAGGCCGATCCGCGGGCCACCGGGAGCCGGGGAGAGCAGGCCGCCGGTGCGGATCACCAGTTCGATCATCGCGGGCTCCCCCCGGGCCTCAGGGTGACGCTGCCCGCGGGCAGCGTCACGCCGGCGTTGGCGAAGGAGACCAGCAGCGGGAACTGGCCGAGTTTGCCGCACCCCCGGGTCGCCCTGACGTACTCGGCCGTCTCGGCGTCGCAGGGCCGCAGGGCGCCCAGCGCGCTCAGGCCGTCCCCCGCGACCAGCAGGGGCGGCAGGCGCCGCGGCGGCCCGTCGTACTCGCGCAGCACCGGGGATCGGGCGCTGAACAGGAACTCTCCGGTGGCGATGTTCATCATCTCCAGTTGCAGGCCGTACGGCTCGATCCAGGGGCTCGCGGGGCGCTCCGGTTCGGCGCCCGCGGCGACCAGCGCGCAGGTGTGCGTCATCCGGGGGATCGCCGGGTGCCGGAAGTCCAGCCGCCGGCCGTGCCCGGACGCCCGGTCGCCGGTCAGCCGGGCCGTCGCCAGGTCCGTCATCGGGGCGCCGACGACGCCCCGGTCGAGCAGGGAGACCTCGGCGCAGGGCGTGCCCTCGTCGTCGGCCCGGGAGCGGAACCCGGACGCCGCCCGCGTGCCGCCGTCCACCACGTCCAGCCACTCGGGGGCGACCCGCCGCCCGCGCCGCGCCCCGAGGTAGCTGGTCCCGGAGTGCACGACGTCGGCCTCCATGGGGTGCCCGACGAGCTCGTGGAAGAAGGCCCCGGCCCGCCCCGGCCGCAGCACCAGGTCGCAGGCGCCCGGCGGCGTGTCCGCGTACGGCAGCGCGGCCGTCTCCGCGGCCCGGCCGGCCGCCTCCTCGACCCTGCCCAGCAGGGCCGCGAGCGGTTCGCCCGCCGGCCAGGCCACGGTCTCGGACACGCCGGAGACGGTGACCTCGACCGTGCGGACCAGGCGCTCGTCGTCCGCGGCGCGGGACTCGTCGCCGGTGGCCACGTGCTGGTGGAACCCGCCGAGCACGAGGGAGGCCCCGGTCGTGCCGGCCAGCTCGGCCAGCGCGGCCCGGGTCGCCTCGTCGGCCACGGCGAGCGGGCGGGCCTGGACCTCCCGCGCGGTGTCGGCGACCCCGGCGTCCACCCGGCGCACCGCCGCGCGGAACAGGTCGTCGCCGTCGGCGAAGCGGTGGACCACCTCTCCGGCGGCCACGTGCTCGTCCACGCAGGCGCCGTGGGCGAAGGTCTCCTCCCGCCGCTCGCCGCCGCCGGGGTGGAACTCGTGGCGGAAGCGGACCGACCGCTCCGCGAACACTCTGATCACGTGGTCTCCCGTCCGATGACCTGCATGCGCAGCTCGCACGTGTAGCGGCGGCCCTCGGGGTCGCGCAGCCAGAGCTCGTCCGGCTCCGGGATCATGGCCTCCGCGCTCAGCCCGCCGGTGTCGCGGGCGACGTGGGCGACCAGGTCGGCCGCGAGCGGGGAGGCCAGGTCGATGAGGTAGGGCTTGCGCTCGCGGTCGCTGCGGCAGAAGACGAACCGGCGGCCGGTCCTCCTGGCCACCCGGCGCAGCTGGAGGAAGCGCGCCTCGGGGGCGGGCAGGGTCAGCCCGGCCGGGACCAACCGCCAGCGGGGCCGCTGGAGCAGCACGCCACCGACGCGCACCTCGGGCTGGTCCCCGTCGTCGGCGAAGACGGGGTGCAGCACCTGCGGGTGGGACAGCGCGGCGTAGGGCGGGTACTTCACGAAGTCGCTGAGCGGGATGTACGCGTGCACCTGCCGCCCCCGGGGGTCGAGCAGCCGCGGACCGCTCCCGTCCACCCTGACCGTGAACTCCTCGGCCTGGCTCAGCTCCGCGCGGGCGCCATCCGTCCAGGAGGGGGCCCGCAGCGCGACCTCGGGGCCGGGGAAGCGGTAGTAGCCCTTGTTCCGGCGGCCGAAGTCGAGGCCGACGAGGCGGCCGTCCTGCTCGGCGACCCACCGCGCCGCCTCGGCCTCGAAGGCCGCGGGGTCGCCGTACATGGTGCCCAGCCAGCTGCGGACCTGCAGGTGGTGGTGGGTGCGGGCGACGACCAGCTCGGCCGAGGGCAGTCCGGCGGCGCCGGCGGCGCGCGGGCACAGGTCGATGACCGCGTACCGGTCGCCGGGCAGCTCCGCCGCCGCGTCGAGCAGGCGGTCCGCGTGCGCGTGCCAGGCGCTCCCCGGGTATCGGGGGGCGTGGCCCGTCTGGAAGACGCTCCCCGAGGTCCGGAAGAGTTCCGCGGTGGCGGTGGCGTACCGCAGCAGCGTCAGCTCGCCGGCGCCGCCGAGCGCGGCGGCGACCGCCCCGGCCGCCGCCCGCTGGGTGGCGTGCCCGTGCGCGACGCAGACCTCCAGGGCCGGGCGGAGCGCGCGCTCCCAGGCGGCGACGGTCTCCTGCCCGATCTCCAGGGAGAAGGGCGAGGCGCACTCCTCGAACACCACCGCGCGGTCGGCGTAGGTGGCCCCGGCCCCGCGCCTGGCCTCGGTCCCGGTGACGGCGGTGAACAACGCCTCCAGCTCGGCCAGCGCGGCGATCCTCCGCTCCAGCGGCCCCGACTCCAGCGCCGCCCGTCCCGCGTCCAGCGCCTCGACCCGCGCCAGCCACTCCTGCCGGGCCGCGGAGGCGGGCAGGCGGCCGAGCTGGTCGCGGAGGGTGGCCAGCGGTTCCAGGTCGTAGGGCCCGCCGCCCAGCTCGACGTCGAGCACCCCGGACGCCGACAGCGTCCGCAGGGCCCGCCCGATCTCCTTCGCGGGCAGCCCGGTGGCCGCGCGCAGCTCCCGCAGTGTGGCGCCGCCGGGCCCGATCGCGCCGAGCACCGCGTCGTCCTCGGGTCCGGCCCGGCCGGTGCGGTGGAAGCGCAGGTCGGGAAGGAGCCGGCCGTCCCTGGCGATCGCCCGGAACAGCTCCCTGGCGGCCCACCCCGCGAGGAAGACCCGGCGGACGCGGGGCCGGTCGGCGCGCAGCACCGCGCCCGCGCCGGGGCGGACCTCGGCGTAGGCCATCGGGCCGAAGAAGCTGACGGTCTCGTTCTTGGCGCAGAACCGCTGCACGTACGTGTAGAGCTGGCGGCGCACCCGCCGGTGGCGGGAGTTGAGCGCCCCGCCGTACGCGAGCATGGGCAGGAGCATGTTGCGGTGGGCGTCGGGGTTGGACAGGAAGATCGCCTCACCGACCTCCGGGTGCTCCAGCACCCGGCGCAGTTCCTTGGTGGCCCGCTCGTCGGCCTCCCGGTAGAGGTGGCGGTAGCGTTCGGCCGCCTCGGCCCAGGCCGCGGCGGTGCCGCCGGCCCGGTGGGCGGCGGGGAGCCGCTCGGGCGCGCACCGGCCGACCGCCTCGCGCACGGCGGCCTGCCGGCCGGCCTCGGCGAGCAGGGCCTCCTCCAGGTCGAGCAGCTCGTCGGCGGCGCGGAGCAGCTCCGGGCCCGCCCCCAGGCCCTCGATCCAGTCGAACGGCATCCCGGCGTGCCGGAGAACGAACACCCGGCCGATGCGCCAGCGGCGGCTCATGAGCTTCCTCTCAGGACTCCGGCTCGGACGAGGGTGTCGAGGACGCGGGCGCGGGCGCCGTCCGCCAGCCCGGCCAGCGGGGCCGGTTCCCCCGCGGCCAGCCCGGTGACGGGGGCGACGAGGCGCGGGTGGAGCCTGAACGCGCGTCCGGAGCGCAGGTTCACGGCGAAGGTGCCCGGACCGTGCCCGTCCGGCCCCACCGGGTCGGCCACGATCTGGGCGGACGGATCCCAGCCCAGCCCGGTCCCGGACCCGCGCTCGCCGGTCAGGGCGGAGGCGGCGAGCCGCCCCGGGTAGAGGTCCACGCGACCGGCCAGGCGGGCCAGGCCGCCGGTGACGGCGGCGCGGATCCGCTCGGGCGGCGTGCCCGGCGGGCAGCGGAGGTCCACCCACCGGGCCAGGTCGTGTGCGGGGTCGGGCGGGGCGGGCCGTGCCGGCGGGCCGTGCCAGCGCGCGTCCCGGGGCATCCGGAAGGGGCGCAGGCCGGCCAGCGCGGGGCCGGTGTCCCCGGTGAGCAGGTCGAGCGTGGCGTCGGGCACGTCGTCACCCGCGCCGGGGGCGCCCACGACGAGCTCGACCGCCACCGGGGTGCCGGGCGCGAGCGCGGCGAGCGCCGGCCGCAGGTCGACCGTCGCGCCGCACATGCCGGTCACCGCCTCCCACGAGGAGACGGCGGTGGCGGTGACCGTCAGCGCGCGGCAGCGGGCGAGCGCGTCCGGGGGCAGCCCGGTGACCTCCGTGGCGTCCAGCCAGCCGGTCCAGGCGTCCTCCGGGAAGGGGGACTCGGGCCGGTCGAGCCAGCGCAGCCGCTCCCCGCCCGGCGCCCACTCCGGGCGGACGAACCGGGGCGGCGACCAGGGGTCGAGGGTCACCCCGGCCAGCTCGGGGACGCGCCCGAGCGCCCGGCCGTGGGTGGCGACGAAGCGCCCGCACAGGGTCACCCGTCGCGCGCCGAGCGCCGCCACCAGCGCGAACGCGGCCGGGAGCTGCTGGTCGGCGTCGAGGAGCACGTGTACGGGGCTCCCGCCGGTCGCGGCCAGGGCCGTCTCGATCTCCGGGTCGAACACCGTGGCGCGCGCCGTCGCGGCGGCGACGTCCCGGCTGCTCTGGGTGCTGCCCTCGGCCAGTTCGAGGTCGTCGACGCTGAGGTGGACGGCCGGGTCGCCCGCCAGCCGCAGGGCCAGGCCGATCGCGCGCAGCCGGGCGCGGTCGAACACGCCGCGTTCGAGGATCGCGGCCGCGGCCGCGGCGAACAGCCCTCCGCCCGCGCCTTCCCCGGCGTCCCCGCCGCCGTTCTCCCGGCCGCCGGGGACGCCGGCGAGCGCGCGGAGCCGTGCCGGGTCGGAGAGCCGGGTCACGAGATGCTCGTTGAGGTCGACGACCGGCGTGCCGGGCGGCGCGTCGACCTCGGTGGTGACGTCGGTGAGCGGCGGCACGATGAGCGGGCCCATCACGTCCTCCCGGCCGGTCGAAGGTAGACGCAGCGGAACTCCGCCGCGAAGGACTCCGCGCCGTCGCGCAGCCAGCAGTCGCCGGGGCCGGGCAGGGCCTCGGTGAGGACCAGCCGCTCCGCGGTGCGGGCCAGCCGGGCCAGACCGTCGATGAGCGCGGGGCCGGCGGCGTCCACGTAGATCGGCTTGCGTTCGGCCGGCGACTTGGCGAAGAAGGTGCGGGGCAGGCCGTGCTCGGCGCGGAGCGCGGCCATGGCGAGCAGGCGTCCGGCGTCGTCCCCGGGTCTGTCGAGGACGGTGATCCCGGCGCTCGGCACGGTCCAGCGCCGCCGGGACAGCACGACGTTGCGCCAGGTGAGCCTGGGCACGTGGGAGAGGTCGGGCGGCCGGGGCCGCCTGATCCTGGGCAGGGCCAGCGCGGTGTGGAAGGCGGTGTCCAGCTCGCCGTTGTGGAACAGCAGCGGCCGCTCGTCGCCCCGCACGTGCAGGGTGACCCGTTCGCCGTCGCTGCGCACCCGGAGCCGGTCGAGGTGGACCCTGGGCCGGGCGGGGTCCTCGGCGACGCCTCCCAGTTCGAGCACCAGGCCGGGGAATTCCAGCGGCGGGATGCCCGTGGTGCGGCGCGAGATGACGTTCACCGCGGTGACGTCGCCGAGCGCCCGCCGGATCTCCGCGTCCCGCTCGGCGAGGATCTCCGGCGCCCGGGGGTGGAACTGCAGCGCCCAGGGGGTGAGCAGGGCGGCGTCGTGGATGTCGCCCATGACCAGGGGGGTGCGGCCCGGCTCGTAGTCCGCCAGGTCGCCGGTGGCGACCATGACGTCCACCGAGCAGAGCACGGGAGCGCCGGACGGCGCCGGCACCGGGACGACGTCCGCGAGGTCCACCGCCGGCGTGCCGGGGGGCAGGCCGCGCAGCGCGTCGGCGATCTGCCGGGTGAGCAGGTCCGACCGCTCGATCTCCAGGTCCGCGCAGCGTCTCATCGCGGCCGGCAGCCCGAACTCGCCGGGCCCCAGGGTGGCGGCGACCAGCCGGTTGGTCCTGGCCCGGGTCAGCTCGGCGTCGTGGGCGAGCAGGTCGAGCACCCGGGGCACGGCCCGCCGGAGGTCGGCGGCGAGCGGGCCGCCCACCGTGACCCGCAGCGACCCGACGGCCGCCTCGTGCACGACGACCCGGTCGTTGTAGAAGCGTTCCCGCGGCTGCGGCGCCCGCCCGCCGTCGTCCACGAGCTCGGCGATCCTGCCCTGGACGGCGAGCTTGTCCTCGGGCGGGGAGGCCGGGTAGCGGTCGAGCAGCCCGGAGATCTCCTCGACGGGCAGGTTCCCGCCCGGTGAGCGGTCACGCAACCAGGTGATCGGGTCGGGGATCGTGGCGGGCGGGCACAGGTCGTGCACGAGGAGGCCGCGCCGCACGCCGGCCGCGACGGCGGCGGTGAGGTCCTCGGGGGACGCTCCGGTGAGCCGCCCGATCTCGGCGGCGGTACGGCGGCCGTCCGCGAGGGCCGCGATCCGGGCGAGGAGGTCCTCGCCGGCCCTGGTCGGCGGGCGGGCCCACGTCTTGCGCCGGAGCACGAGCCCGGCCACCAGCCCGGGGTCGGCGAGGATGCGCTCCTGGAGCAGGTCGCCCACGCGGGCGGCGGTGAACGCCCGCCGCCCGGGGATGTCGCGGTGCCCCGCCCAGGTGTGGCCGGCGGGGGCGCCGGGGTCGACCCGGCCGTAGTTGATCGGCCCGAAGAAGCTCATCGTCTCGCACTTGGCGGCGAGCCGCTGGGCGTAGGAGGCGACCTGGCGGCGGAGCCTGGTCCCGCGTGCGCCCCGGCGCAGGTCGCGGTAGACCGCGGGCGAGGAGCAGACGACCGCGTCGAGGAAGCGCTCGTCCGCCACGATGCCGGCCACCGCGTCCTGCGCGGCCTTGGCGTCGGTCTCCACGGCGCCGGCCAGCGCGTGGCGCAGCTCGGCCAGCCGCCCGGTCAGCTCGTTCCAGGCCGCCGGCCACTCGCCGGAGAGGGAGAGGTCGTCGGGGAGCGGCCGCAGGTTGCGCAGGCGGCTCTGCAGGCCGCGGGTGGGTCTGGCGAGCGGCGGCCGGCGGGCGAGCAGCGCCCCGGCCTCGTGCTCCAGGCGGACGATCTCCTCGGCCACGGCCCCGGCGTCGGGGTACGCCAGGCTCCGGACGAGGCTCCAGGGAAATCCCGCGGTGCGCACGACCAGCGTCGGCAGCAGGGTCCAGTCGGCTTCGCTCACCGCTCCTCCTCCCGGCGCAGCGCCAGACGGAACTCCGAGGTGTGCGCCCGGCCGTGGTGACGCAGCCAGAGGCGGCCGGGGGCGGGCCGCATCTCGCTGAGCGCGACCGGCTGCTCGCTCCCGACCGCCAGCGCGGCGAGCACGTCGACGGCGAGCGGGTTGTCGAGGTCGACGCCGACGGGTTTCTGCTCTCCCGGGGCGTGCGCGAAGACGAACCTGGGCAGTTCCCGCGTCACGCGCAGCCGCTGGACCGCCGCGAAGACCTCGTCGGGCCGCCGCGGTCCGGCGAGCGCGAGTTCCTCCCGGTGGACCCACCACCGGGCGCGCTGCACCAGGACGTCGCCCACGACGATGCGGGGCGCGAAGGCGGCGTCGCCGGAGCGGACCAGCGGCAGCGACACGGTGGGCGCGGCGAACGCGCGCAGGTGGACGTGGTCGTCCTCGCCGGCGTAGAGGACCAGTTCGCCCTCCGGCGTGCGGAGGCGGGGCCGGCCGTCCCGGAGCACCACCGTGAGGTCCGTGATCGGCAGCACCCGGTTCCGGTCGGCGGTCGCGACCGCGGTGATCTCGACGAACCGGCCGGGGAACCACTCGGCGACGAGACCCTTGTGCCGCCGCCGCCGGATCACCGTGGCCAGGCGCCCGGCGCCTCCCCAGGGGGTGAGATGGGCGGCGAAGTCGCCGCGCATGCCGGCCGGGTCGTCGCTGAACAGCCCCTGGGAGCCCCAGGCGAAGACGTACGGGTGGAGTTCGCCGAGGACGAGCAGGTCGGGGCGGCCGGGACGGCTCTCCAGGAGCAGGTCCGGGCTGACGAAACGGGAGGTGCGGGCGGGCGGGTGCAGGGCGGCCAGTTCGGCCGGGTCCAGCACCGCCTCGATCCCGATCCGCCGCCGTTCGACGAGCCGGGCCAGCTCGGCGGTGAAGCGGGCCAGCGGCGCGGCGTGGTCGGCCTCCCGCCCCTGCTCCACCGCGGCGCGGCTGCGCCTGATCAGCTCGTCGTACGGCATGGCGGGTACGCCCGCCTCCCGCAGCAGGGCGGCGCAGAGGTCGCCGGCCGCCCGCCGCCGCAGCTCGCCGACGTGGGCCGCGAGGTCCAGCACCGGTGCGAGCTGCTCCTCCCAGTCGCGGGCGGTCCGGCCGCCGACCCTCACGGGTGACTGGTCGCCCTTGGCGTCCAGGTAGACCACCATGCGGTCGGCGTACATCCGGCCGCCTTCCCGGCGGGCCGCGGCGCCGGTGATCTCCGTGAACACCCGCTCGACCTCCGCCAGCGCGGACGCGCGGGCCCGCACGTCCGCGGCGGCGGCGTAGCGGTCGGCCGCCGCCGACAGGGTGCGCAACCGGCCGGGCCACGCGGTGTCGGCCGCGTGCCGGTCGGCCAGGTCGAGGAGCCAGCCGAGCGGGCGGGGCGCGGTGGAGGGCGGCTCGGGCACCAGGCGCACGGCGCCCGCCCGGCGCAGCCGTTCCAGCACCTGGCGGACCGTCTGCGGCGTCTGGCCGGTGCGGGCGGCGATCAGCGCGGGGCCGCGGACGCCGTCGACCGCCTCGACGATCCCGCGTTGCTCCGCGGAGAGCACCACCCGGCGGCCGTCGGGCAGCCGGAGGGCGGACCCCTCCCTCCGGCAGGCGGGGATCCAGGTGACGGGCAGCCGGGGGCCCACGTCGGGGTCGGCGGCCATGCTCTCGGCGATCCGGCACACGGCCCAGAAGGCGACGAACGCCTCCGTCGCGTGCACGCCCGACGGGGTCTCGGCGCCGAGTTCGATGCCGTCGGCGTCCCGGTCCACCACGCCGTGGACCAGGGGGCCGAAGAAACTGGTCGTCTCGTTCTTGGCGGCCAGCCGCTGGCAGTAGAGGTAGGCCCGGCGCAGGAAGGCCCGGTCCTTGGCCGCGGGACGGATGGTGCGGGGCGCGGCCAGCCAGCGCTCGACCTCCTCGTGGAAGGAGGGGGCGAGCTGCAGCAGGGCGTCACCGGCGCGTTCGCCGCGCAGCGCGCCGGCGACCCGCCCGTCCCTGCGGGCCGCCTCGGCCCGCAGCGCCTCCCGCAGGGCGGTCCCGGCCTCCTCCTGGAGTTCCCTGCCCTCCCGGTACTCGGTGATCATGGAGGTCAGCGCGGGGTCCCCGGCGGGGTCGGTCAGGCGGCGGGCCACCGCCCTGCGCAGCCGGGACAGCCGCCGCAGCCGGGGACGGTCCTGCGCCGCGGCGGCCTCCGCCACCGCCTTGGGGATCTCCTGCAGCAGCCTGTCGCGCGCCTCCTCGCAGCGGGCGACGCGCCGCCGGTAGTGCTCGGCGGCGTCGAGAACCGCCTCGTCGGCCAGGTCGTGGAGCATGTCGACGGGGAAGCCCGCCCTGCGGAGCAGCAGCCGCGGATACAGGCGCCACCGCCCATGAGGTCCTGGCACCGTCACTCCTGGAAGTTGACCAGATCGAAGGGCCGGTTGAGCTTGGTGCGGGGCACCGGGAGCAGGTCGAGGACGTCGCGGCCGGACGTGACGCGCGCGGCGAGTTCCTCCGCCCGGAGCGGGTGGGTGAGGCTCAGCGCGGCGGTGGCCGCCACGTCGGGCCCGGGGGCGGCGCCGAGGCAGAGCGCCTCGCCGGCCGAGGCGAGCGCGGCGCGGTAGGGGTCGCCGAGCCGTCCGGCCGCCGCGCGGGCCCGCCCGAAGTGGTCGGCCGCCGCGGCGCGGTCCCCGTCGCGGGCGAGGAGCCCGCCGAGTTCCAGGCGGACCTCGCACTCGTGGAAGTCGTCGGCGAACTCCGTCGCGCACGCCAGCGTCCTGTCCAGGTCGGGCAGGGCGGCCTCCCGGTCGCCGGTCAGGAGCGCCAGCCCGGCGGCGCGGTAGGCGTGGTGTTTGACGAAGGCGCTGTTGGACGACCCGGCCGCCTGCTTGAAGCGGTCCCAGGTGCGCTGCGCCTGCGCGTGTTTGCCCGCCTTCTCCTGCAGCACGCTGACGTTGGACAGCAGGTTGATCCGCAGGTGGGTGGAGCTGGCGTCGTCGAGCCCTTCGATGCAGGCCAGGGCCCGTTTCTCGTGCTCGAAGGCGCTCAGCAGCTCCTTGCGGCTGAAGTGGGTCAGGCCGCGCAGGTTGTGCAGCCAGCCGCGCTCCCGCCGGACGCTGTCGGGCTCGCCGGGCCGGGGCGCCACGGCGGCGAATCCCTCCTCCAGCTCGCGGACCGCGTCGCCGACGCGGTTCATCCGCTTGGAGAGCGTGAGCGCCACGTACAGGTGGGACTGGGCGCGCACCTCGGCCGAGAGTCCCTCCGTCTCGCCGCGCATGGCCTGGAAGCAGGTGAGCGCGTCGTCCTGGCGCCCGCGGAAGGTGGCCTGGATCCCGAGCACCTTGAACAGGTAGCCGCGCACGTCGGCGGCGGTGCGCAGCACTCCGGGCTCGAACTCGATGGCGTCCGGCTGCCCGTCGTGGCGGCGGGCGGCGTCCAGGAGGGCGGGCACGCGCCCGTCCGGAACGCCGGCCAGCAGGCCCAGCGCGGCGTCGGCGACCACGGCCGTGCCCTCCCAGTTCGCCGAGAAGAACGCCGTCCTGCAGTAGGCGAGCGCGGCGGCCACCCGGTCGAAGGCCGAGCTGTCCGGGTCGAGCGCGCGGGAGTAGAGCTCGCCCTCGTGGCCCTTGGGCGCCGGGCCTTCTCCCAGGTCGGGGGTGAGCAGGGCGGGTTCGACGGGAAGGCCCATCCGGCGCAGGCAGCGGGCGCGCTCGGCGGCCAGGTCGGCGCGCTCGCCGAGCGGCCGGCGCACCCTGGTCGGGGTGACCATGATGAGGCGGACGTCGGGAACCGTGCGGGCGTGTTCCACCGCGCGCATGAACCCGCGCAGGGAGGACAGGTCCGTGCCGCCGGCGCCGTGCAGGACGAGCGGTTTGCCGAGTTCCGCGACGCCGTGGCACAGGGCCGCGCCCGCGGCGGTGAGCACCCGGAAGACCTGCTCGGACTCGCGGTGCAGGCGCCGTTCCGAGGGCGCGAGGGCCATGTCGGCGAGCTTGGGCGCCGGGCCCGTTCCGTAGGGTCGCTCCCCGGGGAACAGCTCGGCCCATTCGGCGGCGTACCGGACCGGGAGGTCCCCGAAGGTGGCCCCGGCGTGGCGCAGCGCGCCGAGTGCGCTGCGCAGCCCTTCGTAGGAGGCCGCCGGACCGCTGTTGACGTCGACCTCGACCGCGGTGGCACCGGCCAGGCCGGGCGTCCTGTCGTCGATGAAGGTCACCATGCCGGCCGGTCCAGGTCCGCCAGGGCGAGCGGGGCGATCTTGTTCTCGACCTCGTCGAGGTCGAAGTCGAGGTCGTCGAGGTCGTCGAGGTCACCGAGGTCGTCCATCTCCGCGGCCTCGTCGTGGGGGGTCGGGGTTTCGGGGGTGGTCTCGTCCCGGTCCTGTGACACGTCATTGGTGCTCATACCGCACTCCTCGGCTTGTCGGTGGGGATCTCGTGACAGGCGGCCCGCGGGGTGCGACGACCGCACCCGAATACAAAACAGTCATCAAATCAAATAATCTCTGAAATGATGGTTAACAAGGCAAGCAGCCGCCTATTAGACCCTTTTCGCGTCCTATTACATTTCGGACTCGCCTCGATCTTTATAACCAGGCACCAGTTGACTGTCAAGGGCAAATGTGAGCACTAAACCACAAAAAGCGGCCTCCCGGAAATCCGGAAGACCGCATGCCAAAAGGGAGGCCGGGCGCAGGTCGTCGGGCCCGCCTCGTTCCCCTCTTATTCGTATTGGTGTTTTATCGGAAAATGGTCAGGCACTAACCGCGAGAACTTGCTCGTCGCGGCACGTCCCGCCTCGGCGAGCCGCGCCGGACCGCATCGCGGCGCACGACACGGGTGCAATACCTGAAAAATTCATGCTCTCATTGCGAAAGACAGGAAAAGCCTGGGTGACGGTCCGCGGCACACGGGGCGGCCGGCCACGGCCGGCACCCCGGAATGTCCGGGCCGAGCGTTTCCACCTCCGGGAAGAAAGGTCAGTGCGGGATGCTCTCGCTCTCCACGACCAGCGTTTCGTCGACGCCGAGCACGGCGGCGAGCTGCCGCAGGGCGACACGGCGCACGCCCTCGTTGTCGAAATAGGAGTGTTCCAGGACCCTGGGGATGATCAATCCGTCCAGGAGCGCCACGATCACGGTCACCACGTCGTCCAGATCGCCCTGGAGATGGAAGTCTCCGCACGCCACGCCCTCACGGATGGCCTCGGCGAAGGGCCGCCGGTAGCGGTGCTGGAGATCGAGGCTGTGGGAGCGCAGCTCGGGTTCGTGCACCGCGGCGTGCCAGAACTCCAGCAGCATGCGCCAGGTGCCGATCGGCAGCGGCGCGAGCCCCCGATCGACCAGGGCGACCAGCCGCAGCCACGGCGTCGTGGCCTCCGCCCCCGCCTGCTCCAGGCGTACGACCTCCTGTTCCGTCGAGTGGTGCAGGGCCTCGATGAGCATGTCGTCGCGCGACCCGAAGTAGAACTGCAGCGTGCTGACCGCCACGCCGGCGATCTCCGCCACGTCGCTGAAGCGCGTGCGCTCGTACCCGCGCTCCGAGAGCACCCGTACGACCACGTCGAGCACCTCGGCCCTGCGTGTTCCCCCTGCCCGGCGGCGGCGGCCGGGCGTCTCTTGCTGACTCACGGCCCAACCGTATCTTCGTACGGTACCGAAGTCCAGATCGATCAATCGTACGGTGATACGGTACGGCTATATGGCATCTCAGGAGGTGGACATGCCAGAAGGGCGACCGCATCCGGCCCCCGCGGGCCCCGAGCCCACCGGTCCGGCGGCACCGGACGAATCCGCCCAGCCCGCCCGGCCCGCGGCCGGCGACCGGCGGCGCTGGATCACACTGGCCCTCATGTGCAGCGGGTTGCTGCTGGTGGCACTCGACTCGACCGTGCTCAACGTCGCGCTGCCCGCGCTCGCCGCCGACCTGGCGCCGAGCGGCACCCAGTTGCTCTGGATCGTCGACATCTACTCGCTCGTGGTGGCCGGCCTGCTCGTCAGCGCCGGGACGCTCAGCGACCGGATCGGCCGCAAGCGGATGTTCATCGCCGGAATGACGGTTTTCGGGCTGGCCTCCCTGCTGGCCGCCTCGGCGACGTCGACGGAGTTCCTCATCGCCTGCCGCGTGCTCCGCGGCGTGGGCGGCGCCATGATCATGCCTGCGACGCTCTCCGTCATCCGGAACGTCTTCACCGACAGCCGCGAGCGGGCCACGGCCATCGGCATCTGGTCGGCCACGGCGTCGGCCGGGAGCGCGATCGGGCCGATCCTGGCCGGGCTGCTGTTACAGCGCTTCTGGTGGGGGTCGGTCTTCCTGCTGGCGATCCCCATCGTGGTGGTGGCCGTCGCGCTGGCCGTCCCCCTGGTGCCGGAGTCGCGCGACCCGAACCCCGGCCGGCTCGACGTGCCCAGCGTCCTGCTGTCGGTGACCGGAATGATCGCCCTCGTCTACGGGATCAAGGAGATCGCGGTCCGGGGGCCGGCCGACCCGGCCGCGCTCGCGTTCACCCTCGCCGGTCTCGCGGTCATCGTCGCGTTCGTACGGCGGCAGCGCAGGCTGGCCGACCCGCTGCTCGACGTGTCGCTGTTCGGCACCCGCCGTTTCACCGCCGCGGCTCTGGCCGTGATGCTCTCCTTCTTCGGCTTCTTCGGCCTGCTGTTCTTCATCACCCAGTACTTCCAGATCGTGCGCGGCATGTCCCCGATGGAGACCGGCCTGCTGCTGCTCCCGCTGGCCCTCGCCAGCGCGGTCGCCGCCCCGCTGACCGGCGCGATCGTCCGCGGGGTCGGCACCCGGGCCACACTGGCCGGCGGTTTCGTGCTGGTGGCCGTGTCCCTCGCCGGTTTCGCGCTGTTGGGCGCCTCCAGCAACGACCTGGTCGTGGGGATCGGGCTGGCCGGGGTCGGCTTCGGCGCGAGCCTCACCGTCACCGCGGGCTCCCAGGCGATCATGGTGAGCGCGCCGGCCCACCGGGCGGGCGGCGCCGCCGCGATCCAGGAGACCTCCTTCGAGCTCGGCTCCGGGCTGGGGGTCGCCCTGCTGGGCAGCGTCATGGCCGTCGCCTACAGCCGCGCGCTGCCCGAAGTCCCCGGCGTGTCCGGTCCGGACCTGGAGACGGCGCGCGAGTCCCTGCCCGCCGCGGCGGGGGTCGCCGAGGGTCTCGGAGCCACCGGGGACGCGCTGGCCGCCGCCGCGCAGTCGGCCTTCTTCAGCGGGTTCGGCGTCACCGCGCTGACCGGTGCGGCGATCATGCTCGCCACGGCGGTCGCCGCTGCCCTGTTCCTGCCCGGCCGCGCCAGGGAGCGCGAGGAGGCGGCCACCGCCGTGGACACCGGCTGGTGAACCGCGGCGGCCGGTCCCGCCCGGCCGCCGCCTATGCCGGTCCGGTCCCCGCCCGCCGATCCGGGTCCGCCGGCAGCGGGGACAGGCGGCAGCCGGGGAAGGGGGCGAGCAGGGTCTCCCGCCACGGGCCCGCCAGGAAGTCCCTGGCCCGCCGGCTCCAGTCGAGCAACCGCCCGTCCGGCTCGACCTCGTCGTCGAGGCCGAGGGCCGCGTCCCTGGCGCGCTGGAGGGCGAGGTGGCCGTCCAGGGACGTGCCCCAGACGGTGACGACCTCGGTGTCGCAGAACAGCACCTCGTACAGGCCGACGGGCCGGTGCCCGTGGTCGGCGAGAACGGGGGCGCGCTCCTCGCGGACGGCGTCGAGGTAGTCGAGGGCGGCGCCGGGGCGCACCTGGGCGCTCTCGAACAGGTAGAAGGGAGCGGCGTAGCCCTCGGCGGTGATGTCGGCCAGCGCCGGGCTGCCGCGCACGGCGCCGAGCGGCCGGGAGAACGCCGAGAAGCGCAGGTCGTCGATGTCGGAGAGGAACAGCCTGTCGTCGACGCCGTCGTAGATGTTCATCATCTGGCGCCAGCCGCCGTCCCAGCCGCCGTGGCAGTCCCAGAGCGTCACGGCCTTGAACTGGGGGTGGCCGGTGATGCCGACGGCGTAGAAGGCGCCCACGAGGTCGATCTGCCGCGACCTGATCGAGAGCCCGCGCGTCAGCTCGGGCGCGTCGAGGGCCTCGTCCTCTCTCTTGTAGCGGGTGAGCCAGGTCAGGTACTCCAGCGGCCTGCGGGAGTTCATCGGCCGGAAGTCGACCTCTTCGATCAGGTAGATGCCTCGCCGCACGGTGGACGCCTCCTCGACCCAAGCGGATGTCCCAAGCGAATGCTTGGTTGGCACCCTAGTCGAGGAGGATCGCCCCGTACAGTGCGGAAAACGTGCCTCAGGCGGCTGCGGCGGCGGGCTGCGGACCCCGGCCGGTCAGCCATTCGAGGACCTTGCGGTGACCGTGGCAGGCGTCCTCGAAGTGGCCCCAGCGCCAGTAGCGGGGCTGGTCGCGCACTCCGGTGACCCATGTGCGGTAGGACACCGGAGTGGCCACGCCATCCCCCGTGGCCGCCGAGGCGACGCCGTACGTGCGGATCACGACGCGCCCACCCGGTGCGAACAGCACGTCGTCGGCCACCGGATACAAGGTCATCTGGTCGAGCACGGTCTCAAGCCCCCAATCCTTTAGGGCTCGAACTCTGCCGTGCCGACCCGCTCCCCCGGTTACATCATCGGCGCACCGCGGTTAACCCGGCGGGCCGGATGTAAAAACGGCGTTACACCGTAAGGCTGTCGAACTCCCCGTCCTTCACCCCGAGCACGAGAGCACGGATCTCGTCACGCGTGTAGATGAGAGCCGGGCCCTCCGGAAAACGCGAGTTGCGGACGGCGATGCTGCCGTCCGGCAGTTCGGCGAGCTCGACGCAGTTGCCCGTCGAGTTGCTGTAGCGGCTCTTGCGCCAGCTGGCCCCGGCAAGGTCGGCTGCGGGCATGCCGTTGTAGGTCTTCTCCATTTACATCTCTCTGAGAAGGTCGCCGAGGATCTCGGCGGTGCCCCCAGGCGTGGTGCTTTCCACGCACAGCTGCTCCATGGCCGTGAGGTACGGATCGACATCCTCACGTTTGTCCAGGTAGAGGGCACCCCAGAGCTGCTCGACATAGACGACGTCCGACAGGTCGGACTCGGGAAATCGCAAGATGCTGAACGCACCACCCTCGGCCGCGTGCATACCGAACCGGAAGGGCATCACCTGGATGGTGATGTTGGGGAGCGTGGCCACCTCCAGCAGGTGCTGGAGCTGCTCACGCATGACTTCCCCGCCTCCGATCGGGCGCTTCAGGGCCGCCTCGTCGATGACCGCCCACAACCGGGGGCCGTCCTTCTTCGTCAGGCGATCCTGCCGCTGCATGCGCATATGCACACGACGCTCGATCTCCGCCTCGGGCACGTCCGGGTAGCCCAACCGGATCACGGTGCGCGCGTAGGCGGACGTCTGCAGGAGACCGGGGATGAACTGCACCTCGTAGGTGCGGATCAAGCTCGCCGCCTCCTCCAGCCCGACATAGGTGGTGAACCAGTTCGGCAGCAGGTCGCCGTACTTGTGCCACCAGCCGGGGGTGTTCGCCTCGCGGACCATCTCCAGCAGGCCGCGCCGTTCCGCGTCGTCGAGCACGCCGTACAGGGTGAGCAGGTCTTCCACGTCACGCGTCTTGAAGCCGACGCGGCCCAGCTCCATGCGGCTGATCTTGGACTCGGAGGCGCGGATGTGGAATCCGGCCACCTCACGGGTGAGCCCCTTCTCCTCACGCAGCCGGCGCAGGCTCGCGCCGAGCATGATACGCCGAACGGTGGAACCGGTACCGGGCGGATCCATGGACACGTGGTGCTCCTCGCTCGCTTTCCTGATCGACAGTCTGTCACTTTTGCGACCCAAGATCCCCTGGGCGCAACCAAGATCCCCTTCCTGTGGAATTGCCGAATCAGGGGTAACGGTAGCGGTTGCACACACCTTATGCACGTGCATTCGCTCTTGCACCTGCACGGGAGTTTGCACCATGATTGCGATCGTGCAGTCCGCCCAAACCGCGCCCCATCGAGTGACGACGTCCTGGACGGCGCTCGACTGGTGGCCCCCCGTCGGCTGGTGGCCCGACTCCGCGCGCGATCTCCTGCCCGGATCATCGGCAGTCACGGCCAGCGCCACCTTCGTGCTCCCCCCGCACGCCGAGTCCGTCCACTCCGCCCGTAGCTTCACCACCGGCACCCTCACCGGCTGGGACCTCGCCGAACTGGGCGAGAACATGGAGCTGGTCGTCTCGGAACTGGCCACCAACGCCTTCCGGCACGGCCTGCGGCTGGCCGAGAGGTCGCGGTCCAAGGAGCCGATCCGGCTCTCGCTGATCCGCCGGGGCACCCTGGTCGCCTGCACGCTCAACGACCCGGGGGCGGGCTTCCCCGCGCTCCGCGACCCCTCCCCCCTCGACATCGGCGGCCTCGGACTGCACATCGTCGAGTCGCTGAGCCTGCGCTGGGGCTGGGCGCCCCTGGCCCCGTACGGAAAGATCGTCTGGGCCATCCTGCAGCCGGGCCCCTGCGAAGAGCCGGACCTCCCCGAGCGTCCCTGACCGGGACGCCCCGCCGCCGGGCCCTCCCGGGTCTCCCGGTCCTCCCGGCGGCTTCCCGGCCCTCCCGATCCTTCCTGCGGCCTCCTCGGCCCTCCCGGCGGCCCTCCGGGCCCTCCCGGGCGGTCCCCGCGGCCCGAGCCCTCCGGGCGCCCCCGCCCGGAACGCCCCGGGCGCCGTCCCGGCCGCCGCGGAGCGGCCTCCGCCGGGT
>NZ_BAAAVI010000086.1:0-31353 GCF_039534445.1 Streptosporangium fragile
CCGTCGGCGTGGACGGCCCCTCCGCGCCGGACCGGTCCGCCGCACCCGCCCGGCCTGCCGCTCCCGGGCGGCCCGTCGCGCCGGCCTGCTCCACGGCGCCCGCGGCGGGTGCCCCCGCCTCCCCGGACGCTCCGGCCCGCCCCGGCGGCCACGGGCGACTCCCCGCACCCACCTGCCTGAACGGCACCGTACCGAGCCCGCGCGACTCCCACACCTCTCCCTGCCCGAAGGGTGGTGTCGGCCCGTCCACGCCGTCATCCTGATCGGCCCCGGCCGCCGGCCCCGCGGCGGGCGACGCGTACGGCGCGGGGAACGCTCCAGGCCGCTTGGGCTTGGGGACCAACGGGGTCTCCTCGCCGTCGCCGATGGGGAACGTGCGGGGCACCCGGGAGCTGATGAACGAGCCGTCGTCCGAGGGGACGGCGGGTATGGGAGCCGTCGGTGCGTCATAGGACGGGATGTATCTCTCGTCAGAACCCCCGGAGGGGTTGTCGCCGACGTCCGCCATAGGCGCCAGGCTATGCCACCTGGGAAACATTCGATGCATCGGGGCTTATTACGCTTCGGCTACGGGCTTGTGCACCAGTCCAGTGCACCCGTCCCTCCCTTCCACGAACAGAATCTCATTCTGTATGGTCGCGGCTATGAGGGGCTTCTACGAGATCGCGACGGCCGATCCCGGACGGGTCGCCGTCATCGCGGACGGCACCGTGACGTACGGCGAGCTGCACGAGCGGGTCAACCAGGTCTCGCACGGCCTCCTGGCGTGCGGCACCCGCCCCGGTGACGCGGTGGTGACGGTGCTGCCCAACGGGGTCGACGCGATCACGATGATGCTGGCCACGTACCAGATCGGCGCCTACCACGTCCCGGTGAACTGGCACTACACCGCCGAGGAGATCGGCTACATCATCGCCGACTGCGACGCGCGGGCCGTGGTCGCCACCGAGCGGTACGGGGACGCCGTACCGGGCGGCTTCACCGAACCCGGCACGCTCGCCGGGGGACGGCCGGCCACCCCGCCCGAGGGACGCAGGGCCGGGTCGATGATGCTCTACACCTCGGGCACCACCGGCAAGCCCAAGGGCGTGCGGCGGCGGCTGATCGAGCTGAGCCCCGAGGGCCTCTACCCGATCCTGATGCGCAAGAGCTGGCGGCATTTCCGGCTGCCGCCCGACGGCGTGCACCTGCTGCTGTCCCAGCTCTACCACTCCGCACCGTACGGCCAGACGATGATGGCCCTGCACCTGGGCCACACGGTCGTGGTGACCGAGCGGTTCGACGCCGCGCGGACGCTGGAGCTCGTCGAACGGCACCGGGTGACCAACGCGTTCATGGTGCCGACCATGTTCCACCGGCTGCTGGCCCTGCCCGAGGAGGTCAGGACCAAGCACGACCTGTCGTCGCTGACGCACCTGTACCACGGTGCCGCCCCCTGCCCGCCCGCCACCAAGCGGGCGATGATCGACTGGCTCGGGCCCGTGCTGTGGGAGTACTACGGCTCGACCGAGGCCGCGGTGGCCACCATGGTCTCCTCGGCGGAGTGGCTGGCGCGGCCGGGCACGGTCGGCCGGGCGATCGAGGGCATGGAGTTCAGGATCATCGGTGACGACGGCGCGGAGCTGCCCCCCGGCGAGCCCGGCCTGGTCTACATCGGCGGCGTCAACCGCTTCGAGTACCACGGGGACCCGTCCAAGACGGCCGACGCCATGCGGGGCCGCCTCTACACCCCGGGCGACATCGGCTACCTGGACGAGGACGGCTACCTGTTCCTCTGCGACCGGCGCACCGACCTGATCATCTCCGGCGGGGTCAACATCTACCCCGCCGAGATCGAGGCGGTGCTCCTGGAGCACCCCTCGGTGGCGGACGTGGCCGTGATCGGCGTACCGGATCCCGAGTGGGGCCAGCGGGTCGTGGCCCTCGTCCAGCCGGTGCCGGGCGCGACGCCCGGCGCCGCCCTGACCGCCGAGCTGCTGGCGCACTGCGCGCCCCGGCTGGCCCGGCTCAAGCACCCCCGGGTGATCGAATACCGGGACCGGCTCCCGCGCACGCCCACCGGCAAGCTCAGCCGCGGCAGCCTCCGGGAGGCATACCTCCCCGCCTGAGCTGGGAAGGTACTCCCGCATGTGGGCATCGAAAGCGGGCGCCGCGCTCCTGGCCGCGGCTGCCATAACACTCGCGGGCTGCGGGCAGGGCGCGGGGCCGAGGGCGTCCGGCGGGGCCACCCCGCCCTCTCCCGGTGCCCCGGCGGCGACCTCCACCGGGGCACCGGCGTCCCCGCCGGGGGGCGTGACCGGGCCCGGTGGCTCCCCGGCCGCCCTGGAGGGGGCCTACGAGCGGGTCATCAACCGGGTGCTGCCGTCCATCGTGCAGATCACCACCGGCAACGGGCTGGGGTCGGGGATCGTCTACGACAGGAACGGTCACATCATCACCAACGCCCATGTGGTGGGAGAGTCCGAGCGGTTCGAGGTGACGCTCGCCACCGGCGGCGCCCCCCGGACGGCCAGGCTGGTCGACTCCTTCGAGATGGGCGACCTGGCCGTGATCAAGGTGGACGATCCGGCCGGGCTCACGCCCGCCGTCCTGGGCGACTCCTCGAAGCTGCGGGTCGGCCAGATCGTGCTGGCCATGGGGAACCCGCTGGGCCTGTCCGGCAGCGTCACCGAAGGCATCGTCTCCGCGCTGGGCCGCACGGTCAGCGAGCCCTCGAACGGCGGCTCGCCCGGGGCGACGATCGCCGGTGCCATCCAGACCTCCGCGTCGATCAACCCGGGCAACAGCGGCGGCGCCCTGGTCAACCTGGCGGGCGAGGTGATCGGTGTGCCGACCCTGACCGCGGTCAACCCCGAGCTGGGCAACGCCCCGGCTCCGGGCATCGGTTTCGCGATCCCGTCCAACACCGCCAAGGACGTCGCCACGCAGATCATCAGGGACGGCCGGGTCACCAACACCCGCCGCGCCGCGCTCGGCGTGGCCGTGCGGACCGTGATCGACATGAGCGGGCGGGCCGCGGGCGTCGGCATCGTGCGCGTGCTGCGCGACAGCGGCGCCCAGAAGGCGGGGATCAGGCCCGGGGACGTGATCGTCTCGGTCGACGGCACGCCCACCCCGACCACCCAGGACCTGGCGGAGGTCCTGGCCACCCTGCGGCCCGGGGACGAGGCCAAGGTCGAGGTCCGGCGTTCCGACGGCTCCACCGCCACCGTCGCCGTCACGCTCGACGAGCTGCCCGGCGGCTGACCGCCCCCGGCGCGGCCGCCGCCGGGAAGGGTCCCGCGGACGGGACGCCTCCCCCAGCGGCGGCCAGGTGGGCGGTCCGCCCCGCGACGCCCCGCCGGGGCCCGCGGTCAGCAGGGCGACGGCCCGCGGTCAGTAGGGCAGGGCGACGTCGGTGAAGCGCTTGGCGACGAAGGGCTTCTTGAACGTGGGGAAGGCGACCGTCTTCGGGTCGCCATCGGAGGTGTAGCGCTCGTCGGCGTTCGCCTTCAGCCAGTCGAGCCAGGCCGTGGAGCAGAAGCGGGCGCACTCGCCGACCTTGTCCATCGAGCGGATCCGCGGGATGCCCAGCGGGTCGAAGTTCTTGTTGAACGGCGACGCGGCGGGGGTGTACCCGGCGAGGAAGACCCCGCCGTAGTCGTAGGAGACCTTCCCCGAGGAGCCCTTGCGGCCCCATTCCTTGCCGTCCGGCTGGTTGCCGTACGGCAGGGCCAGCGTGACCGGGTCGGTCTCGATCAGGTCGGTGATGAGCCGGTGGCCCGCCGCCACCTCGGCGTTGACCTGCTTCTTCGACTTGCCGCGCAGGTTGAGGTGGTCACGGGTGTGGTTGCCGACGTCGAAGCCGTGTTCCTTGAGCCACAGGAGCATCTGCGCCTTCTCCTCGGGCGTCGCCTTGCCGAACATGTCGCGCGTCACGTAGAACGTTCCGACCGCGCGGAACCCGGGGTTCGCCTTGGCGACCTCCTGGAGGATCGCGACGGCGGTGCCCGGCTTGGGGGCACCCGTCCCGTCCAGGTCGAACTGCGAGGGAGAGGAGTCGTCGAAGGTCAGGACGACGGGGTGCCTGCCCGCGG
Source organism: Streptosporangium fragile (assembly GCF_039534445.1). NCBI lineage: Bacteria > Bacillati > Actinomycetota > Actinomycetes > Streptosporangiales > Streptosporangiaceae > Streptosporangium > Streptosporangium fragile. The sequence continues at coordinate 4,077 of NZ_BAAAVI010000086.1, forward strand.
GGATGTCGATACGCCCGGTGACGTACTCGGCCGCGGTGATCGGGACGTACCCCTCCCTGGCCAGCCGTTCCAGCTCCGTGCGGAACTGCTTGGGAGTGCGGTCGTCCTGGTTCGTGGGCTTGTCGATCACCCGGTGGTACATGAGGACGGGGATCTGGCCCAGCTCGTTGGCCTTGACCTTGGCGGCCTCCGCGGTCTTGGTCTTCCGGAGGTCGGCCCGCGCCGCCGCGGCCGCCGACGCCTTCGCCGCGGCGGCGGCCCTGACCGCCTGCTCGTCCTGCTCCTGCTCCTGCCCCGACGAGCACCCGGCCAGCACGACCCCCGCCGCGATCACCGCCACACCCGCCCCAGACACCCTGACACGGCCCATCGCATCCTCCCAGCGCGCCGACGATAGGCCTTTCTCATCCCCTTCCGATCCACGGGACGACCTCCGGTACGGGCAAAGGTTCGTACCTCACGCACCGCTTGTCAGGCCGGGGTCCGGCAACGGCATTCCTGACCTGTGCTCCTGACCAGGTTTGCACATTTTCGTCATTCAGCCGTTGACCGGCCCCCATTTCCCGCCTACCGTCCCGGGCAGCCGGACGGCACGGTGAGGAGGAGACATGGCGGAGCGCCTGAAGGGGCGGGGACTTCTCGGCGAGATGGCGGCCGAGTTCGCGGGCACCATGATCCTGATCCTGTTCGGGACGGCGGTGGTGGCCCAGGTCACCGCGGCCGGGATCGGCGACCACGACAGCATCGCCTGGGCGTGGGGGCTCGGGGTGACCCTGGGCGTCTACGTCGCGGCCCGCGTCAGCGGTGCCCACCTCAACCCGGCCGTCACGGTCGCGCTCGCGGCATTCAAGGGCTTCCCCTGGCGCAAGGTCCTGCCGTACTCCCTGGCGCAGACCGCGGGCGCGTTCACGGCGGCGCTCATCGTCCGCCTCAACTACAGCGAGGTGCTCACCGCGGCCGATCCGGGGCTGACGATCAAGACCCAGGGGGTCTTCTCGACCCTGCCCGGCAACGGGACCCTGCCCGTCGGCACCTGGGGCGCCTTCCGGGACCAGGTGATCGGTACCGCGATCCTGCTCCTGCTCGTCCTGGCGATCTCCGACGTGCGCAACTCGGCCCCCGCGGCCAACCTGGCCCCCTTCGTGGTCGGCCTGGCGGTCGTGGCCATCGGCATGGCCTGGGGGACCAACGCCGGCTACGCCATCAACCCCGCCCGCGACTTCGGACCGCGGCTCGCCTCGTTCCTCACCGGATACGAGACGGCCTGGCAGGACCAGTACGGCCGGCTCTACTTCTGGGTGCCGATCGTGGCCCCCGTCATCGGGGGGCTGATCGGCGCGGCCGTGTACCAGATCATGGTGGCCAGGTTCCTGCCGGCCGAGGAGGAACCCGAAGCGGGGCGGGTGCCGTCCCGCGCCGACTACGAGACCGCCTGAACGGACCGCACCGCGACCCCCGGGACGGACACGCGGCACGATCCTCTCCAGAGCCCACAAAAGGAGGCGCCATCCCATGCCTGACTTCGTCGGAGCAGTCGACCAGGGAACGACGAGCACCCGGTTCATGATCTTTGATCACGGCGGCAACGAGATCGCCCGCCACCAGCTCGAACACGAGCAGATCCTGCCGCGGGCCGGCTGGGTCGAGCACAACCCGACGGAGATCTGGGAACGCACGCGAGCGGTGATCGAGACCGCGCTGAACAGGGCCGACCTGTCCGCCTCCGACCTGGCCGCGCTCGGCGTGACCAACCAGCGCGAGACCGCGGTGGTGTGGAACCGCGTCACCGGGCGCCCGTACTACAACGCGATCGTCTGGCAGGACACCCGCACCGACCGGATCGCCGCCGCTCTCGACCGCGACGGCAGGGGCGACGTCATCCGCAGCCGGGCGGGGCTCCCCCCGGCGACCTACTTCTCCGCCGGGAAGGTCCAGTGGATCCTGGAGAACGTCGACGGGGTGCGCCAGGCGGCCGAGGCCGGGGAGGCGATCTTCGGCACCACCGACACGTGGCTGCTCTGGAACCTCACCGGCGGCACCGACGGCGGCGTGCACGTCACCGACCCGACCAACGCCAGCCGCACGATGCTGATGGACCTGGAGACCCTCGACTGGGACGACGAGCTGCTGTCGTTCTTCGGCATCCCCCGGCGGATGCTGCCGTCCATCGTGCCCTCCTCCCACCCCGGCCTCTACGGCACCACCCGGGCCGACGGGCCGCTGCGCGGCGAGGTTCCGCTCTCCGGCGACCTCGGCGACCAGCAGGCCGCCACCGTCGGGCAGGTCTGCTTCGAGGTCGGCGAGGCCAAGAACACCTACGGCACCGGCAACTTCCTGCTGCTCAACACCGGCACCGAGCCGGTGCGGTCCAGGAACGGCCTGCTCACCACCGTCTGCTACCGCTTCGGCGAGGAGGCGCCGGTGTACGCGCTGGAGGGCTCCATCGCGGTGACCGGCTCGGCCGTGCAGTGGCTGCGCGACCAGCTCGGCATCATCTCGGGGGCGGCGCAGAGCGAGTCACTCGCCCGGCAGGTCGAGGACAACGGCGGCGTCTACTTCGTGCCCGCCTTCTCCGGCCTGTTCGCGCCGTACTGGCGCTCCGACGCCCGGGGCGCCATCGTCGGCCTGTCGCGCTTCAACAACAACGCGCACATCGCGCGGGCCACCCTGGAGTCGATCTGCTACCAGACCCGCGACGTGGTGGAGGCGATGCGGCAGGACTCCGGCGTCACCCTCGACGTCCTGCGGGTCGACGGCGGCGTCACCGCCAACGACCTGTGCATGCAGATCCAGGCCGACCTCCTCGGCGTGCCCGTCTCCCGGCCCGTCGTGGCCGAGACGACCGCGCTGGGCGCCGCCTACGCGGCCGGGCTGGCGGTGGGCTTCTGGAAGTCGACCGACGAGCTCCGGCAGAACTGGCAGGAGGGCCGGCGCTGGGAGCCGCAGTGGTCGGACGAGCGCCGGACCGCCGGCTACGCCGGCTGGAAGAAGGCCGTCAGCCGCACCCTCGACTGGGTCGACGTCTCCTGACGCCGCACCCGGACCACCGGGACACCCCGGTGACGCCCCGGGGCAAGGCCGCGTCCCCGCCCCCGGGACCGTCCGGGCCGCCGTACGGAGGCCGGAACGGGACCGGGAGGCCGGGCCCGGGGCAGGGGTCCGGCCGGGACCGGAAGGGACTCCGGCCGGGCCCGGAGACCCGGGGTCCGGAACGTGAGGCCCGCGGCCGGGAGGGCCCGTCAGACCTCGGCGAGCACGTCGGCCAGGCGCTCCACGGTGGGACCGACCCCCGCGTGGAGCGCCGGGATGTCCAGGCCCTCGTCGGCGACGACGGCCAGCAGCCCCTCCTCCCGGAGGGCGTAGACGACCATGTATCCCCGGTCGCAGCGGACCACCACCTCGTGGAGGCCGCCCATGCCCACCTCGTAGCCCGCGCGCCTGCCCAGCCCCAGCGTCGTGGCGGCCAGCGCGGCCAGCACCTCGGGCCGCGAGCCCTCGCTGTCGGCCGCGACGAGCAGCCCGTCCGCCGACGCGACCACCGCCTCCAGCACCCCGGGCACCTGCTCGCGCAGGACATCCAGCTCGGCGAGCACCGCTTCCTTGGTCAATGCCTGGCCTCTCTCTCCGCGCCTTCCGCCGCCCGCCGGAACGACCGGCCCCCATATCCTCACGCGAGACGGCGAGGTCTGTCATGCGTCGGCGGACAGCCCTCGGCGAACAATCGCCGGACCGCATCCGGCGCGCCGCTCCCGCCTCGTTGTGCTACTTGATAGCACCACGTAGCACAACGGGGTTAGAGTCGAGATATGAGCGTTCCCGAGCTTGATCGTTCCCACCAGATCTCCCAGCGCGACCTGCGCAACCGCTCAGCGGAGATCATGGACGGCCTGGAGCGCGGAGAACGGTACGCCGTCACCCGCAACGGCCACCACATCGGCGACCTGGTGCCCATCCGCCGCCGACGACGAGCCGTCTCCCGCGCCGAGTTCGCCGCCGTCTCCCGTGGCATGCCACTCCTGGACGACAAGAAGTACCGCGAGGACATGGACCGCCACGTCAACGACGACCTCTACGATCCCTACGACCGCGCCTACGACAGGGGCGAGTTCGCCGAGGGCCGGGAATGACCCACCCTCAAGGCCTGCTCGACACCAACATCCTCATCCTGCGCGCGGGCATCGACCCCGACGAACTACCCGATGAGATGATGATCAGCGCAATCACCACCGCAGAACTGTCGGTAGGTGTGCTGGTGGCATCAGGACCTCAGGAACTCGCCCAGCGGATGAAGATCCTGCAGACCGTCGAAGCCGAGTTCGACCCACTGCCCTTCGACGACGCCGCCGCCCGCGAGTACGGCCAGCTCTGGACCGCCGTCGTCTCCTCCGGACGTAAACCCCGGCCCAGAACCGCCGACCTGATGATCGCTTGCGTGGCCATCGCCAACCGGCTCCCCCTCTACACCTGCAACCCCAAGGATTTCAAAGGGCTCGATCATCTGCTCACCGTGGTTCCGGTGACCCGGCCACACTGAGAACGCGGACGACCCGCCGGTACACGACGCGCGGCGCGATGGCGTACGGGAGACCGTGGAAGCGGTTACCCGGCGACAGCGGAAGAACAGCCCCGGCGGAGCGAACCCTTCCCGGAGACGCAAGGGGCCAGGCCCCCTCGCACCGGGGGCGGGAGGACGACACCCCGGCTGGAACAAAGAAGGAGGCCAGTGGTCGTGAGCGTTGCTCACGACCACCGGCCTCCTTCGACGAGTGGAGGTGGCGGGAATCGAACCCGCGTCCTTCAGCTCCAAGACAGGGCTTCTCCGGGTGCAGCCTGCTGCGCTTTTCTCAGCCCCGGCGATCACACAGGCAAGTCGCCGACGGGCTCAGCCACTGTGAGATTTCCCGATCTCCCCCGTGGCCGGGTCGATCGGTTGAGCCTCCTAGCGATGCCGGATCCGGGCCGGAGGCGATCCCGGGCCGGCAGAAGTCACTCGCTGCTTAGGCGGCGAGGGCCAGGTTGCCCTGGCTGACTTCGGAGTGCGTCTTATTGGCACTTATTGGTCGCGGTCACAGTGTTAACGAGGTTATGTCCGCAGTCCTCGACCCGCTTCCCCTGACTTGCAAAGCCAAAGTCGAAACCAGTCACCCCCCTGTTGAGTTGTCAACCCGGCTCCTACGGAACCGAGCGATCCGAAGATACCTGTTACAACAGGGCCGGCGCCAATCGAATTCCCGCGAAACGCCGGACCCGGGGACGCGCCCGACGGCGCGCCCCCGGGGTGACCGGCAGGGTCGAGCCGGTCCGGACGGCAGGGCTTCCCCCGAGATGAAGCCCTGATCTCATCACAGCGACTGAGTCCGCAACCCCCCAAGCGGTGCTCAGTCACTGTGAAAGACGCAACCGAGGCGCCCGATGGTTGCTCAAGGTGACAAGAATATTCCGGAGGGTCACAGTCCGGCGTTGAGCCCCTGGAAGAACCGGCCGGCGACGGACGCGCTCGCCGTGGGGTCGGCGCTCTGCGTCAGCACCGCCACGGCGATGTCCCCCTGCCAGCCGACGAACCAGGCCAGCGGCTTCTGACCCTGCGACGCGGCGGCCGTGATCCCGTGGACCGGGTCGCCCGGGGCGGCGGCGGCTCGGGCGGAGCCCGCGGTCACGCCGGCGCGCATGAAGGTCTTCAGCGTGTCGATCGCCTTCTCGTCGATCGGGACCGGGCTGGGCTGCCGGGGCGCCTTGGCCGGGTCGATCTCGGCCGACGGGTCGAGCGTCTTCGGTTCGGTGACGAGGACCGGCGGGCGCCAGGTGCCGCTGGCGACGGCTCCCGCGACGAGAGCCATGGACAGCGGGCTGACCGAGACGTTCTGCCCGGCGATGGCCCGCGCCGTGGCGGCGTCGTTCTTCAGCGGCTTCACCGAGCCGCTGAAGCCCTTCAGTGGGAGGGTCCACGAGGACTCGATGCCGAACCTGTGGGCGCTGGCCGCCAGCTCGGCCCCGTCGATCCTGCGGGCCAGCGAGGCGAGCGCGGTCGCGCAGCCCATGGCGAAGTTCGCCTGCAGGCTCGCGGTGGTCCCCGCGGGCGAACCCTGCTGGCGGAAGTCGGCGCCGCCGACGCTCCGCTCGGCAGGACAGGCGATCTTCTGCTTGGGGCTGATCCGGGCCTTGAGCATGCCCTCGACGGCCATGATCGAGAAGGTCGTGCCGGCGGGGAACCTGCCCGCGAGCGCGTCCTTCTCCTGGTGGTACTCCTTGGTCCCGGCCACGGCCATCACCTGGCCGGTGGAGGCCTGGACCGCGACGAGCATGCCCGGGGACGCCCCGGTCACCAGCGCCGCGTCGGCGGCCTTCTGGGTGGCGCGGTCGAGCGTGGTGTGGACCGAGGAGGTGGACCGGTCGGGCTCCCACTTCTTGAGCTCGGCCACCTCCCTGAGCGTCTTGAGGTCCACGGTGATGACGCGGGTGCTGGTCGAGCCGGTCAGGTGCTCCTGGTACGCCTTCTGCAGACCGGTCCGGCCGACCGTGTCTCCGGCCCGCTGCGGCCCGCCGAGCTGCTGCACGGCCTCGGCGGTGACCGCGGTGACGGTGCCGACGATCTGCGTGGGCGAGTCGGGCGCCAGGGCCTGCTTCTGCTCGTCGAGCCGGATGCCGGGGATGGCGGTCAGCTGCGCGCGGAGCTGGGCGAAACGCGTCCGGCCGAAGGTGACGAGCGGCACCTGGACGTTGGGCTGGGCGGAGCGGATCCGGCTCAGCAGGCGGTCCTGCGGGAAACCGGTCACCTTCGCGAGCTGCTCGCACAGCTCGTCCGGGTTCTTCAGCTCGGCGGGGATCACGTACGCCACATGCAGGGTCGCCTCCTCCTGCAGCGGGTCGTTGTTGCGATCGAGGATCGGCTGGCGCCCCTCGGGGTCGACGTCCACCGCGAAGCGCTGACCCTCGCGCAGCTGGGGGTGGAGCACGCTGGGCGACCAGCGGACCTTCCAGCGGCCGTCGACGAGGTGGAGGGGGAGCACGCCCTCGTACTCCCAGAGCGGGTTGTTCTCCCCCAGGTCGACCTCGGCCTCGAAGTCGGCCTCGACCTCGTCCGCCGCGCGCCGCATGCCCCGGACCTGGAAGCGGAACGACGCGGCGTCCAGCTGGAGCTTGGCGTCCTCCAGAGCCTTGCTGACGACCTTCTCGTCGCCGTCGGTGCGCCTGGCCGCGGCGGCGTAGTCGCCCCTCTGCCAGCCGACGAGGAAGTCCCGCACGGCCTCGTGGGCCGACGGCTCCTCGAAGCACGCGGACAGCATGGGAGCCGTCGCCGCCAGCGCGAGCGCCGCGGCGACGGCACGCCGAGCCTTCCCCGTCACGGTCACCTGTTCCTGTGTCTGAGCGCGCGGGCCATCTCCCGCTTGGCCTGCTTCTCGGCCAGCGACTGCCGCTTGTCCCAGTCTTTCTTACCCTTGGCCAGGCCGATCTCGATCTTGGCCTTGCCGTCCTTGAAGTACAGCGAGAGCGGCACCAGGGTGAGGCCGGTCTCCTTCGTCTTGGCGACCAGCTTGTCGATCTCCTTGCGGTGCAGCAGCAGCTTGCGGGTGCGACGCGCGGCGTGGTTCGTCCACGTCCCCATGGTGTATTCGGGGATGTGGATGTTGATCAGCCAGGCCTCGCCGTCCTTGACGACGGCGTATCCGTCGACGAGGGAGGCACGGCCCAGCCGCAGGGACTTGACCTCCGTGCCCTGGAGCACGAGCCCCGCCTCGTAGGTGTCCTCGATGTGGTAGTCGTGCCAGGCACGCTTGTTCTGGGCGATGACCTTCCGCCCGGTCTCACGTGGCATGCCTGGAGCCTACCGGGGACCGGACCCGCGAGCCGCGCCCGAGAACCCGGACGGGACGGGCGCGGAGCGTCGGGTGACGGGGCCCGGCGGGCACGCGAGAGTCACGGCGGGCAGGAGCACGGACCCGTCACACCCGCAGGTAACGACGGAGCGTCACGAAGGAGGCGAGCACACAGATGAGCACGCCGATGACCATGGTGAGGGTGATGATCGAGGCGAGCGTCTCCCACGACAGCTCGCTGTTGTTCGACAGGTAGAGCTGCACGCCGTCGAAGAGGAAGACCTTGCTGACGATCAGCAGCACCGCGGCCACCACACCGCCGATCAGGCCGGCGATGACGCCCTCCATGACGAACGGCAGCTGGATGTAGAGGTTGGAGGCGCCCACCAGCCGCATGATGCCGGTCTCGCGCCTGCGGTTGAAGGCCGAGAGCCGGACGGTGTTGCCGATCAGCAACGTGGCCGCGAAGACCAGGATGATCGCGATCATCATCGCCGCCCAGCGGACCTTCTCCAGCAGGCTGAAGAACTTCTCCAGCAGTTCCTTCTGGTTGACCACGTTGGAGACGCCCGGGGCGCCCTTGAGCGCCTCGATGACCGCGCCGTACGTCTCCGGGTCCTTCAGCTTGACCCGGAGCGACTCCGGCATGTCCTCGACCTGGATCGCGGAGAGCAGCACGGTGTTGTTGGCGTTCTGCTCGCGGAAGTTCTTGTAGGCGGCGTCGGCGTTCTCGAACTGGACGGACTCCACCTGCGGCATGGCCTTGATGGTCGTCTCAAGCTCGGCACGCTCCTGCGCGGTCACTCCGCCGCTGCCCTTGCACTGCGGGAAGGGGTCGTTCTTCTTGCACAGGAAGACCGAGACCTCGACCTTGTCCGCCCAGAAGTCCTTCATGCTGGAGATCTGGGAGTTGATCATCAGACCGACGCCCAGCAGCGCCATGCCGATCGCCACGGTCACGACGACCGCGATGGTCATCGTGAGGTTGCGGCGGAGGCCGATCCAGACCTCGGAGAAGATGAAGTTTGCCCGCATGCTCTTCCTGTCGCTGTTTCCGGTCCTGGGGTCAGTACGCCTGGCCGTACACGCCACGCGACTGGTCGCGGACGATCTTGCCGTCCTCCAGTTCCACTACGCGCTTGCGCATGGAGTCGACGATGGCCGCGTCGTGCGTGGCCATCACGACCGTGGTGCCGGTCCGGTTGATCCGGTCGAGCACCTTCATGATGCCGATGCTCGTCGCGGGGTCGATGTTCCCGGTCGGCTCGTCGGCCAGCAGGATCATCGGCCGGTTGACGAACGCGCGGGCCATCGCGACCCGCTGCTGCTCGCCACCGGACAGCTCGTCGGGCATCCGGTGGGCCTTGCCCTCGAGACCGACGAGCTCGACGACCTCGGGGACCACCTTACGGATGAACCGCCGGGGCTTGCCGATGACCTCCAGGGCGAACGCGACGTTCTCGTAGACGTTCTTGTTCGGGAGCAGCCGGAAGTCCTGGAAGACGCAGCCGATACGGCGGCGCAGGTGCGGGATCTTGAAGTTGGACAGCTTGGAGAGATCTTTGCCGGCCACGTGGATGGCGCCCGAGTCGGGGCGCTCCTCCTTGAGGATCAGCCGGAGGAAGGTCGACTTCCCAGACCCCGATGGGCCGACGAGGAACACGAACTCGCCCTTGTCGACATCGACGCTGACGTGGTCCAACGCGGGCCGGTTCTGGTTCGCGTAGACCTTGGTGACATTATCAAAATGGATCACGGGCGCATCACGGCATGCCAGTCTAGGGGTTAGGACGGTCGCAGGAGTGGCAGAGGGCCACTTCCGCCTCTCGCCGGCCGGAGGGCGCCGGTCTTTACCAATGATCGACGTTCCGGTTGGCCGGAGCCCAGTCTAGGGGGAAGACTGGCATGGAACGTCCATAACGGAAACAAAACGATTCGGCGCCCGGTAACGACCGCATAAAGTGGTTCTGACCTCGAAGAGGGAGAACATCATGAGCTGTGAAGACCTGGTCTGCGCGGGGTGCGCCCACCCCGTCGCCGAAGGCCGCTGCCCCCAGTGCCGCGCCTACCGCGAGCGGATGCACCAGCACGGACTGGGCGGCATGACCCCCGCGTTCATCGCGCTGGCGCTGATCGCGCTGTTCTTCCTCACCCTCACCCTGAAGCACCTCACCGGGGCCTGACGGCCCGGCGCCGTCACGACGGTGACGGCGTCACGACGGGGCCGGTGCGCGGCGGGATCCGGCGTCCGGCCCGGGGACCGCGGGCCCCGGAGGGCTAGGCGTCGGCGCCCGACTCCTGGCGGCGGAGCCAGCGGATCTCGGCCTCGATGAACTCGTCCAGGTCGCCGTCGAGCACGGAGCCGGGATTGCCCGCCTCGGCGCCCGTCCGCAGGTCCTTGACGATCTGGTACGGGTGTAGCACGTAGTTGCGGATCTGGGTGCCCCACGAGGTGGTGGACTCGCCCCGGATCTCGTTCAGCGCCGCGGCCTCCTCCTGCCTCTTGCGCTCCAGCAGCTTGGCCTGCAGGACCGCCATCGCGGTCGCCTTGTTCTGCAGCTGCGACCGCTCGTTCTGGCAGGAGACCACGATGCCGGTGGGCAGGTGGGTCAGGCGGACCGCCGAGTCGGTGGTGTTGACGCCCTGGCCGCCGGGGCCCGAGGATCGGTACACGTCGACCCGCAGGTCGTCCTCGTTGATGTCGATGTGGTCGGTCGTCTCGACGACCGGCACCACGTCCACGCCCGCGAAGGAGGTCTGGCGGCGGCCCTGGTTGTCGAAGGGGCTGATCCGGACCAGGCGGTGGGTGCCGTGCTCGCCGCGGAGCGTGCCGTAGGCGTAGGGCGCCTTGACCGTGAAGGTGGTCGACTTGATGCCGGCCTCCTCCGCGTAGGAGGTCTCGTAGACCTCCGTCGGGTAGCCCCTGCGCTCGGCCCACCGCAGGTACATCCGCTGGAGCATCTGCGCCCAGTCGGCGGCGTCGACGCCGCCCGCCTGGGACTGGATCGTGACGACCGCCTCCCGGGCGTCGTACTCACCCGAGAGCAGGGTGCGGACCTCCAGCGCGCCGATCTCGCTGCGCAGGGCCTCCAGCTCCCGGTCGGCCTCCTCGCGGGTGTCCTCGTCGTCCTCGGCGGCGGCGAGCTCGTAGAGAACCCCGAGGTCGTCCAGGCGCCGCCCCAGCGACTCGATCCTGGTGACCTCGCCCTGGAGGTAGGAGAGCTTGCTGGTGACCTTCTGGGCCCGCTCCTGGTCGTTCCAGAGGTCGGGTGCGGCGGCCTGATCCTCGAGCTCCTCGATCTGCTTGCGGAGCGCGTCGAGGTCGAGCACGTCCTTGATGCTGTTCAGCGTGCCGGTAAGCTCGTTGATCTGTTCTGCCGGGTCGATGAGTGCCACGTCTGTAAAGGGTACGCGACCGCCGAGCCCCGTTGTGTACGGCTCGCGCCCCGCCCTGGCTAGCATTGCCCGCATCGGGGACGCATCGGGAGGCGGACGTGCGAGGACATGCGCGGTTGGGGCTGCTCGGGCTCGCCCTGGCGCTGGCCGCGGCGTGCTCCGGCCCCGGTGGCGACGCCTCTCCGACGCGGAGCCCGGCCGCCGCCACACCGTCCCCGGCCGCCGCCCCCGAGGTCACGCTGGCCGAGGCCGGCAGGGTGCTGGCGGGCGTCCTCGGCGCCGGCGGGGTGCTGGGCGCGGCCACGCCGCACCTGGACGCCGACCGCCGCAACATCCTGGAGCAGACCCGCGACGGTCAGGAGGCCCTGACCATGGCGGCCTTCAACAGCTCGGCCGAGGCGCTCCCCGCCTACACCTGGGGCACTCCCGAGCTGCTGGTGCCGCGCCTCGCGCGGGAGCCCGCCTGGTTCGCCGCGATCATCGACCGCAGGGACGACACCGGCGAGGTCCGCACCGCCGTGCTGACCCTGGTCCGGCAGGGCGAGGACGACTGGCGGCTCAGCTCGACCTCGCTGCTGGACGAGGGCGTGCGGGCGCCGCAGGTCGCCAAGGACGCCGAGGGGTACGCCACCGCGCTCGGCACGGAGGACCAGACGGTGGCGATCAGCCCCCGGCTCATGGCCCCGCTGCACGCGACCTCCGCCGAGGAGGGCGACAGAGGGTTCGCCGCCGGGCTGATCGAGAAGAGCCCGCACACCACCGGGTACGCCGACGAGATCGCCGAACGGCGCCTGGACGAGAAGAGCGAGTGCCTGGGCTACGACTCGATCTTCGCGGCGAGCAACTACCCGGTGCACGCGCTGCGTACCGCCGACGGTGGCGCGCTCGTCGTCTACTCCCTGATCAGGACCACGACCCGGACGATCAAGGTCGAGCCGTGCGCGTCCGACGTGCGGATCCCGCCGGACGCGCGGAAGCTGACCTCGGAGAGCTTCATCCGCAAGGAGCTGCGCACGGTGGAGACGCAGCAGTACGTCAGCACCGTGCCGGCCAAGGGCAGCGGGCGCCAGGCCAAGGTCATCGGCTACCTCGGCGGGCTGACCAAGGTGACCGTGAGCTGAGCCCCCGCTCGCGGCGGGGGCTCACGGTGCCGCGGCCCGGGTCAGGACTCGGCGCGCGGCAGGTTGATGGTGGCCACCAGCGTGCGGATCGCGCGCAGCGCCACCGACAGGGTCGCGAGGTCGAAGGTGTCGCTCTCCCAGATCTCCGACAGCGTCTGCCGGGCCCGCGAGACCGCCGCCGCGTTCGCCTCGTTCCAGCGCGCCAGGCGCTCGTCGGGCGAGAGCCCCGGCGTGCTGTGCACCAGCACGTCGTGGGTGAGCGCGGCGTGCGCGGCGTAGAGGTCGTCGCGGAGCGCGGCCCGCGCCATGGAGTTCCACCGGCTGTCCCGGGGCAGCGCGACGATGCGCTCGCGCAGCCGGGAGAGCTGGAGCCGGTCGGCCACGTCGAAGTAGACCTCGGCCACCTCGTGCACCGGACGGCCGGTGCGCGCGGCCACCTCGACCAGGTCGAAGGTGGAGTACGCGGGCACCATGGCGGCGACGCGCTCGGCCAGCTCCGGCGGGACGCCCCGGTCGACGAACCCTTCCCGCCGCTCCTCGAACGCGGCCAGGTCCGTCCCGGCCAGCATCTTGGGCAGGTGCGGCAGCAGCCCGTTCATGCCCTTGGCGAAGAAGCCGACCGTGGAGGCCAGGTCCAGCGGGGCGCGCCGGTTGCCCAGCAGCCAGCGGGTGCCCCGCTCGACGAGCTTGCGCGCCTCCAGCTCCATCGCGATCTGGGTGGAGGTGTCGACCTTGTTGTCCAGTTCCTCGATCTGGCGCCAGAGGCTGGGCAGGTCGAAGACCTCGCGCGTGACCAGGTAGGCACGGACGATGTCCGGGGCGGAGGCGCCGCTCTCCTCGCCGAGGCGGAACATGAAGGTGGTCCCGCTGGAGTTGACCAGGTCGTTCACCACGCCGGTGGTGATGATCTCCCGGCGGAGCGGGTGGCTGTCCATGTAGGGGCGGATCCGCTCGCGCAGCGCCGACGGGAAGTAGGACTCCAGCCACGAGACCAGGTAGGGGTCGTCGGGCAGGTCGGAGGCGAGGATCTCCGCGTCCGTCACCAGCTTGGTGTAGGCCAGCAGCACCGAGAACTCCGGCGCGGTCAGCCCCAGCCCCGCCTGGCGCCGCTCGGCCAGCGTCTTGTCCGACGGCAGGAACTCCAGCCCCCGGTTGAGCAGCCCGTCGCGCTCCAGCTTGCGCAGCTGGCGCGCGTGGACGTGCAGCATGTCGGCGGCCTGCGCCCGGGCGGCGGCCAGCACCACGTTCTGGTCGTAGTTGTCACGCAGGACGAGCCGGGCCACCTCGTCGGTCATGTCGAGGAAGAGCTGGTTGCGCTGCTTGTCGGTGAGCTCGCCGTCGCGGACCGCCCGGTCCAGCAGGATCTTGATGTTCACCTCGTGGTCGGAGGTGTCGACCCCGGCGGAGTTGTCGATGAAGTCGGTGTTGACCAGGCCGCCGTTGAGCGCGAACTCTATCCGGGCGAGCTGGGTGAAGCCGAGGTTGCCGCCTTCGCCGACCACCTTGCAGCGCAGCTCGGAGGCGTTGACCCGCAGGCCGTCGTTGGCCTTGTCGCCGACGTCGGCGTGCGACTCGCTCGTCGCCTTGACGTAGGTGCCGATGCCGCCGTTCCACAGCAGGTCGACCGGGGCCCGCAGGATGGCGCTGATCAGGTCGTTGGGGGCCAGCGACGTCACGACGTCGTCGAGGCCGAGCGCGGCGCGCGTCTCCGGGGAGATCGGGATCGACTTGGCCGTACGGGGCCAGACGCCGCCGCCCCGGGAGATGAGCGAGGGGTCGTAGTCGGCCCACGAGCTGCGGGGCAGCGCGAACAGCCGGGCGCGTTCGGTGTAGCCGCGCGCCGGGTCCGGGTGGGGGTCGACGAAGATGTGCCGGTGGTCGAAGGCGGCGACGAGCCGGATGTGCCGGGAGAGCAGCATGCCGTTGCCGAACACGTCACCGGACATGTCGCCGATGCCGGCCACGGTGAAGTCGGTGCTCTGGACGTCGACGCCGATCGTGCGGAAGTGGTACTTGACCGACTCCCAGGCGCCGCGGGCGGTGATGCCCATGGCCTTGTGGTCGTAGCCGATCGAGCCGCCGGAGGCGAAGGCGTCGCCCAGCCAGAAGCCGTACTCCTTGGCCACCCCGTTGGCGATGTCGGAGAACGTGGCGGTGCCCTTGTCGGCGGCGACCACCAGGTAGGTGTCGTCGCCGTCGTGCCTGACCACGTCGGCGGGCGGGACCACCTTGCCGTCGACGAGGTTGTCGGTGAGGTCGAGCAGGCCGGAGATGAACGTCCGGTAGCAGGCGATGCCCTCGATGAGCACGTCCTCCCGCGCGCCCGACCTGGGCGGGTTCTTCACGACGAAGCCGCCCTTGGAGCCGGTGGGGACGATGACGGTGTTCTTCACCATCTGCGCCTTGACCAGGCCGAGGACCTCGGTGCGGAAGTCCTCCATCCGGTCCGACCAGCGCAGGCCGCCGCGCGCGACCTTGCCGAAGCGCAGGTGCACGCCCTCGACCCGCGGCGAGTAGACGAACACCTCGAACTTCGGCCGGGGCAGCGGCAGCACGCTGATCGACGGCGAGTCGAACTTCAGGCTGATGTACGGCTTGCGCCGCCCGCCGGCCGTCTGGAAGAAGTTGGTCCTGAGCGTGGCCTGGATCATCTCCAGGTAGGCGCGGAGGATCCGGTCCTCGTCCAGGGAGGCGACGTCGTCGAGCGCGCCGAGGATCTCCTCCTGCAGCGCGTCGGACAGCTCCGCGCGGACCTCCGGGGAGCGCCGGGGGTCGAGCCTGGCCTCGAAGAGCCGGACCAGCAGCCGCGCGAGCCGCACGTTGCCCAGCAGCACCCGCTCGATGTACTCCTGGCTGAACGTGGTGCCCGCCTGGCGCAGGTACTTGGCGTACACGCGCAGGATCTCGGCCTGCTCCCAGGTCAGCCCCGCGGCCAGGACGAGCCCGTTGAACCCGTCGTTCTCCACCCGTCCGGTCCACAGGGCGCCGAAGGCGTCCTGGAAGAGCCGCTTGAACTCGTCCCGGTCGACCTCCGGCGAGGGCTTGTAGCGCAGGCCGAAGTCGTAGATCCAGGCGTCCTTGGTCTCCGGGGTGTTGTCGCGGTCGATCTCGTACGGCCGCTCGTCGATCACCTCCACGCCCATCCGCTGCAGCAGCGGCAGCACGCGGGAGAGCGAGACGGGCGCGCCGATGCGGTAGAGCTTGAAGCGGCGTTCCCCCTCCGGCGCGTCGTACGGCTCGTAGAGGTTCATCCCGATCTCGTCGGAAGATTCGGCCAGTGCCTCCAGGCGGCGCAGGTCGGCCACCGCCATCCGGGCGGGGAAGTCGGCCTTGTACCCCTCGGGGAACGCCGAGGCGTAGCGGCGCAGGAGCTTGGGCGCCTCGTCCTCGGCGCTCAGCTCGGTGATGGCGGCGGCCAGGTCGTCCTCCCACGAGCGGGTGGCGGCGGCCAGCTTCGCCTCCAGCTCCTCGACGTCCACCGTGTCGGCGTTGAGCGGCCTGCCCCGCTCGCCGCGTACGACCACGTGCAGCCGGGCCAGGACCGACTCGCCGATCATGGCGCTGTAGTCGAAGGAGGTGCCGCCGAGCGCCTTGAGCAGGATCTCCTGCATCCTGATCCGGATCTTGGTGGTGTAGCGGTCGCGCGGCAGGTAGATCAGGCACGAGATGTAGCGGCCGTAGTCGTCCGGGCGGAGGAACACCTTGACCTGCTTGCGCTCGCGGAGTCTGAGCACGCCGAGCGAGATGGGCAGCAGCTGCTCGACCGAGGTCTGGAAGAGCTCGTCGCGGGGGAAGGTCTCCAGGATCTCGATCAGGTCCTTGCCGTCGTGGCTGTCGGCGGGCAGCCCGGCCCGGTCGAGCACGGCGGCCAGCTTGCGCCGGAGCACCGGGACGCGGGAGATCGACTCGTTGTAGGCCACGTGGGTGAACAGGCCGAGGAAGCGCCGCTCGCCGACGACCTCGCCCGCGGCGTCGAAGAGCTTGACGCCCACGTAGTCGAGGTAGGCGGGGCGGTGCACGGTGGCGCGGGTGTTGGCCTTGGTGATGATCAGCATCTGCTGCTTCTCGCGGGCCTTGGCGCGCAGTTCGGGCGAGAGCGCGGCGAAGCTGTCGGAGCCCGGCCTGTCGTGGCGGAGGATGCCCAGCCCGGTGCCGGGCATCGGGCGCAGCCGCTCACCCTGCTCGCTGTCCTCCAGGCGGTACTCCCGGTAGCCGAGGAAGGTGAAGTGGCCGTCGGCCAGCCAGCGCATCAGCTCCAGGCTGTCCTCCACCCCCGCGGGGTCGAGCGGCGGCGGGTTGACCGAGACGTCCTCGGCGGTCTGCAGGGCCAGGGCGCGCATCTTGGCGAAGTCCTCGACGGCGCTGCGCACGTCTTCCAGGACCCGCTGCAGGTCGGCCTCGATCTCCTTGAGCACCGCCGGGTCGGCCTGCCGGTCGATCTCGAAGTGCATCCAGGACTCGGCGAGCATCTGGCCGGTGATGTCCTCCTGCCCGCGGTCGAGCAGCCTGCCCGTCATGTCCCTGCGCACGCGCATCTGAGGGTGGACGACCAGATGGGTGGTGATCTCGTGGCGGTCGAGCTCCATCGTCACCGAGTCGACGAGGAAAGGCATGTCGTCGGTGACGATCTCGATGACGGAGACTCCCGGGTCCCAGCCGTGCTGCTCCAGGCTGGGCGTGTAGGCCCGCACCAGGGCGCGGCCCTGGGGACGCTTCTCCGCGAGCTGCCGCTGGGCCGTCGCCGGGCCGTAGACGTCGACCGGGTCGCGGCTCAGCAGGTCCTCCGGGGCGACATGCCGGTAGTAGAGCCTGAGAAAGCCGAGCGCCTCCTCCACGCTCACGTGATCACTGCCGGGTGTGTGCGCGCACATCTCCGCGGCACTCCTCAGCAGCTCGTCCTTTGCCTCGTCGAGCGGCATGTCGCTCTCACTCCTTTGTGAGGGATTTTGCACATTTAGAGGGGATCTACGACAAAGCTCATAGTTCCCGCGGAGGAGGAGGTGATGCGGGCGCGAGCGCCCTCCGAGCCCGGGCGCCCTCGTCGGGCGCCACCATCAGCGGGAAACAGCAGGTCTCGTGGTCGGAGACAGCGAGTTCTCGCTGGGAGGGGGCGGTACGGCAATCATCCCACAGGGCGGGTTCGGAAAGCCCTCGGCTCAGCCGGGCGAGTCTGAGCTCACCGGCCTCGTCACTCGGCGGGGCGGGCGCGGCCGTCCGGCACGCGTTCCGCCCGTCGGGCATGGCCCGCGGCACGACACCTCCAGTGGCCGCCTGCTCCGATCCCCGTTGACCGAAGCGTGCCACCGTTCCTGATACCACCCGAAAAGCCGGAAAACGTCAACGTGGCGCCGGGACTCGGCCGTACTCGACGGGACGCCGGGCTCTCCGCCGCCCTGTCAATCCTACGGGCCCGCGGGCGAGCGCGCCCGATGACTTCGGTGTTCCGGAGAGAGCCCACGCGGCGCCCCGGCGGCGATCACCGCCTCCGGCGCGCGTCCCGTCCCACCGGGGACGCCGGGCCGCGTCCGCCCCGCCCGGCTCGGCGGGCACGGCCGCCCGGTGGCCGACGACGGCACCGTGCCCCCGCGGATACGGCGGACGGCCCGCGGGACCGTCGGGATGTTCCCCGCCCTCGCGCCGCGGGCGGCCGAAGGGTGATGCGACTGTTACCAACCGGACGGGCGCGCGGCGCGTCTCACCGGGCAGACGTAGTGGGAACCTCGGGGAGAACGAGCATGCGCACCCCTCCGGACAGGCGGGAATTCCTCAAGATCGGTGGCCTGACCGCCCTGGCCGTGGGCGCCGGGAGCGTGCCCGCACCGGCCGCGGCGAGCGCCTCCGGCGCCCGGAGCGCGCCCGGCCCCGCCGACTGGCGCGCGCTCGGCGCGGGGCTGGAGGGGAAGCTCGTCAGACCGGGCGACGCGACGTACGACAGCGCCCGGCGGCTGTTCAACCCGGCCTACGACACGGTGCGTCCGGCGGGCGTGGCGTACTGCGCCAACGCCTCCGACGTCGCCGAGTGCGTCACCTTCGCCCGCCGGATGGAGATCCCGCTGGCCGTGCGCTCCGGCGGGCACTCCTACGCGGGCTGGTCCACCGGGAGCGGCCTGGTCGTCGACGTCTCCCGAATGAGCTCGGTGCGCCACGCCTCGGGGCGGGCCACCGTCGGGGCGGGCGCCAAGCTCATCGACGTCTACGACCGCCTCGCCGCGAACGGGGTCAGCATCCCGGCCGGGACCTGCGCCACGGTCGGGGTGAGCGGGCTGGCGCTGGGCGGCGGGATCGGCGTGGTGTCCAGGAAGTACGGCCTGACCTGCGACGTGATGGAGTCGGTCCAGATCGTCACGGCCGACGGGCGGTTGCTGACCTGCGACGCGAACCACGACGCCGACCTGTACTGGGCCTCCCGCGGCGGTGGCGGGGGCAACTTCGGCGTGGCGGTCTCCTTCGGCTTCCGGACCCACCCCGTCCGCGAGGTCACGGTGTTCTTCCTGCACTGGCCGTGGTCGAAGGCGGTCAAGGCGCTGCGCGCCTGGCAGGCGTGGGGGCCCTCGGCGCCCGACGCCCTGTGGTCGGGCATGCACCTGACCAACGAGGGCGGGCGGGACGTACAGGTCGTCGGGCTCTACCTCGGCGGCAGGGCGGACTGCGAGCGACTGCTCGACCGGCTGACCGGTGCGGCGGGCTCCCCGTCGCGGAGCACGGTCGACCAGACCTCCTACCACCGCGCCATGATGCTCATGGCGGGCTGCGGCTCGCTCTCGGTCGCCCAGTGCCACCTGGGCGGCTCCCTGCCGGGGCAGACCCGCGCCGGCCGGCTGTCCCGCGACACCTTCACCGCCGCGTCGCACATGGCCTACCGCCCGCTCTCCGAGGCCGGGGCCGGGGCCCTGGTCGCCCAGGTCTCCCGGCCGGGTGACCACACCGTGCTGCTGGACGCCCTGGGCGGCGCCGTCGGCCGGGTCCGGCCCGACGCGACGGCCTTCCCGCACCGGGCCGCCCTCTACAGCGTGCAGTACTACGCCCACCGCGCCGGAGCCGCGGCGTGGACCAGGGGCGCGCGCGCCGCGATGCGGCCCCACTTCGGCGACCACGCCTACGTCAACTACATCGACGCCGGGCTCTCCGGCTGGCGCTCGGCCTACTACGGGCAGAACGCCGCCCGCCTGGCCCGCGTCAAGGCCGCCTACGACCCCGGCCGCCTGTTCCGCATGCCCCAGGGGATCTGACCGCCTGACCGCTCCCTCGGACCCCGACTCCCGGAGACGCCCTCCCGGCACCGCGAACCCCGCACGGAGACGTACGACCCGGCGCCACGGACCCCGCACGAAGGCATACGGCCCGGTGAGCACGACCCGCTCGGCGCGACCCGGCGAGACCTGGCCGGCCGGCGGGCCGGGCGAGGTGCGGCCCGTCCCGGGACACCGTCCCGGCGGGCCGGGCGCGCGGGCGGGTACGGTGTGGCGCGACCGGCTCGGGAGGGACAGTGGCGACAGCGGCGACGGCGGCGCGCGTCGCGTGGGCGTGGTGCGCGCTGACCCTGGTCCTGGCGGCGGTGGCCGTCGCCCTGGCGGTCGCCAACGGGATGGCCCCGCTCGCCGTGATCCACCTGCTGTTCGTGGCGGCCTGCGCGCTGGCGGGCGGCCTCATCGGCTCACACCGTCCCGGGCACATGGTGGGCCGGCTGCTCGCGTTGAGCGCGTTCTGCTTCGCGCTCATGGAGGCCTGCGGGCACTACGCGATCCTCGGCCTCCTCACCCACCCGGGGCTGCCGCTCGCCGGGGCGCTGGCCTGGCCGCAGACCTGGCTCTGGGTACCGGCGAACCTGGCGGCCTCCCTGATCCCGCTGTTCTTCCCCGGCGGGCGGCTCTCCTCGCCCGTCCTGCGCCTTCCGATCGCGGGAGCGGTGGCCGCCGGGGCGGCCGTCGCCGGGGTCAGCGCGCTGAGCCCCGGGGAGAGTCACCAGGTCGGCATCGGCGTCGGGGTGCCCAACCCGCTCGGCGTGGCGGGCCTCGCCGGTCTCGCACCGGTGCCGGAGGCCGTGATGACGGCCCTGCTCCCGGCGGTGTTCGCGCTGGGCGCCGTGGACCTGGGCCTGCGGACGCGGCGGAGCGGGGGACTCGAACGCCGCCAGGTCGCGTGGCTGGTCTACGTGGTCGGGATCGAGACGGTGGTGATCGGGGGCAGGCTGGCGGCCGGGCTCACCGACGACGTCCCCGGCGCCGCCTGGCCGGCGACCAGCGTCTTCTGGGAACTGGTCGGCATCTCGGGTGCCACCCTCATCCCGGTCGCCATCTGCGCGGCCATCCTGCGCCACCGGCTCTTCGACATCGACCTGGTGATCAACCGGACGCTGGTCTACGGGCTGCTGTCGGGCTGCGTGACCGGTGGCTACGTCCTCGTGGTCGGCTACCTGGGCGCGCTCTTCCCCACCGGGGACATGCCGGTCTCGGTGCTGGCCGCCGGGCTGGTGGCGCTGGCCTTCGCGCCGCTGCGGCAGCGGCTGCAGAGCTGGGTCAACCTGCTGACGTACGGCGAGCGCGACGACCCGTACGCGGCGCTCACCCGGCTGGGCCGCAGGCTGGAGAGCACCGCGGACCCCGACATCGTGCTGCCGGGGGTCGCGCGGTCGATCGCCGAGGCGCTGCGCCTGCCGTACGCGGCGGTCGAGACGGCCGGGGGCGCGCGGTACGCGTACGGGACGGCCGGACCGGCCGGCGCGGACCCGGTGCGGCTGCCGCTCACGCACAACGGCGAGCGGGTCGGCGGTCTGGTCCTGTCGCCCCGGGTGGGTGAGAACGGGTTCGGCGCCCGTGACCTGCGCGTCCTCAACGACCTGGCCCGGCAGGTCGCGGTGGCCGTGCACGCGGTACGGCTCTCCGCCGACCTGCGGCGCTCGCGGGAGCGGCTGGTGATGGCCCGGGAGGAGGAGAGGCGCCGCCTCCGGCGGGACCTGCACGACGGGCTCGGCCCCACCCTCGCCGCGCTGACCATGCGGGCCGAGGCGGTGCACGACCTGGTCGAGGACGAACGGGCGCGGCGGCTGCTGGCGGGGATCGTCAGCGACGCCGAGGCCGCGGTGGCCGACGTGCGGACCCTGGTGGACGGGCTCCGTCCGCCCACGCTGGACTCCCTGGGACTGGCCGGGGCGCTGCGCGCCCACGCGGCCCGGCAGCCGTCCGGGCTGCGGGTGGACGTGCGCGCGCCGGACGGTCTCCCCGCGCTGCCCGCCGCCACCGAGGTCGCCGCCTACCGGATCGCGGGCGAGGCGCTGGCCAACGTGCGCCGGCACGCGGGCGCGACCCGCGCGGAACTGCGGATCGAGGTCGCGGACGGGACGCTGCGGCTGGAGATCTCCGACGACGGCCGCGGGATCGGGCCGTACGGCCCCGTCCCGGGACCGGGGGCGGGGCCGGAGGGTTCGGAGACCGGCCCGCCGGACCCGGGGGCCGGGCCCGGCGGCCCGGCGGGCCCGGGGGGCCCGGGGGTCGGACTGGCGTCGATGCGCGAGCGGGCCGCGGAGCTGGGCGGGTCATGCATGATCGAGGAACGCCCGGGAGGCGGGACCCGTGTCAGGGTCGTGCTGCCCGCGGGCGGGGAGGGCGACGACGATGATCAGAATCCTGGTGGTTGACGACCACCCGGGGTTCCGCGCGGGGTTGCGGACCCTGCTCTCGACGGCCGAGGGGATCGAGGTCGCCGACGAGGCGGCCAGCGGGGAGCAGGCGCTCGCGCTGGTCGGGCGGACCCAGCCGGACGTGATCCTGATGGACCTGGCGATGCCCGGCATGGGCGGCATCGCGGCGACCGAGCGGCTGTCCCGCGACCATCCGCACATCCGGGTGGTCGTGCTCAGCATGTCGGACGACGACGACTCGGTCTTCGCCGCCGTGCGGGCCGGTGCCCGCGGCTACGTCCTCAAGGGGGCCCGCAAGGCCGAGCTCGTCCGGTCGGTGCAGGCGGTGGCCGAGGGCGGGGCCGTCTTCGGTCCCGCCCTCGCTTCCCGGCTGATGGGTTACTTCTCCGGCAGGGAGCGCGCGGAGCCGCCGCTACCCGGCCTGACCCCGCGGGAGCGGGAGATCCTCGGCCTGGTCGCCGAGCACCTGACCAACCCGCAGATCGCGGCCCGGCTCGGGCTGAGCCAGAAGACGGTCCGCAATCACGTGTCGGCCGTCTTCACCAAGCTCCAGGTGGCCGACCGGGCACAGGCGATCATGCGCGCCCGGGAAGCGGGGCTCTGACCTCTCCGACCCCGCCGCGCCACTCGGCCTCGGACATGCGCAGCACGCGCAGCCCGATCCAGCCGTAGGTCGCCAGGTGCAGCAACGCGCCGGTGGACTGCACGACCGGCGGCTGGCCCATGGTCACGAACGGCACCACCGTGCCCACGAGCGCGACGACCGGCACCCACCAGGGGGCGATCCTGACCACGGCCAGCGTGATGAGCAGGGTGTACAGCCCGATGTGGAGCAGGAATCCCGGCAGCAGCATGCCGAACACGAAGCCCGGCATCTCACCGACCTGCTTCGTGATCGCCTTGGCCTGCGCGTCGGACAGGCTCAGGGCCAGGGCCAGGTCGTAGAAGTCGGTGGTGAAGAGCGTCAGCCCGTGACCGGCGCCGACCAGCCCGAGCGCGGCCCCGATCCCGCCCGCGCGGGGGGCGCGCTCGCGCAGCAGGTGGGCCAGGCCCAGGATGACCGGGATGAGACTCAGCGTCGCCCAGATGTAGAGCAGCGCGCTGACCTGCACGCTCGTCGCGTGCGTACGGAAGATGTCGGGATCGTGGTCGGCGTCGGGGGGCGAGGTCAGGAAGGCCAGGAACTCGAACAGCGGCCAGGCGAACAGGGCGAGCCCGGCGACCGTCCGGCGGAACACGTCAGGGTTTTTCATCACCCGCCCAGCGAACCGGGAGCCCGTCCCGGGACACCTGGGCTCCGGCCCCTGCCTCCCGGGAGGAATGTCCCCGGTGTCCCGGGTCCGTGACCGGCGGTGCTCCGGACCCGGACCGGGCAGTCGGGGCCGCCCCGGTGGGCGCGGGCGTGACCGGGGCCCCGGCGGGCCCGGTCACGGCGGGCGGGTCACCGCCGGGCACCCCGGCCCTCAGGCACCCCGGCCGTCAGGCACCCCGACCGTCAGGCACCCCGACCGTCAGGCACCCCGGCCCTCAGGCGCCCTGGACGAAGTAGGGCAGGACCTCGGGGTTGGCCATGGCGTCGAGGTTGGCGGCCTTCTCGGGCGGGACGCCGAGAAGGATCTTGCGGACGGGAACCTCCAGCTTCTTGCCGCTGAGGGTGCGGGGGATGCCGGGCACCTCGATGATCTCGTTCGGCACGTGACGCGGGGAGAGCGCCTCCTTGAGATCTCTGCGCAGGCGCATGACCAGGTCATCGTTCAGGGGCACGCCCTCGGCCATGGTGACGTAGAGCAGCAGGCGGCCCTCCTGCCCGAGCTGGCCGGTGTCGATCACCAGGCTGTCGGCGATCTCCTCGAAGCGCTCCACCACCCGGTAGAACTCGCTGGTGCCCATGCGGACACCGCCCCGGTTCAGGGTCGAGTCGGAGCGGCCGTAGATCACGCAGCCGCCGTCGGGGAGAATCTTGATCCAGTCGCCGTGCCGCCAGACACCGGGGAACTCGGCGAAGTAGCTCTCCCGGTACCGCGACCCGTCGGCGTCGTTCCAGAACATCACCGGCATCGACGGCATCGGCAGGGTCAGCACCAGCTCGCCGACCTCGCCGACCAGCGGCGCACCCGACGGGTCGAAGGACTCCACCTTCGCCCCCAGGCAGCGGCACGGGATGACGCCCGCGCGGACCGGGAGCAGCGGGACGGCCCCGACGAAGCCGGTGCAGACGTCGGTGCCGCCGGAGAACGAGCCCAGCTGCACGTCGGGCAGCGCGTCGTGCACCCAGGCGAACCCCTCGGGCGGCAGCGGGGAGCCGGTCGAGCCGAGCCCGCGCAGCCGGTCGAGACCCGACGGCTTGAGGCCCGCCTTCATCGACGCGATCAGGTACGGCGCGCCGGTGCCGAAGTAGGTGACCCCCTCCTCGGCGGCCAGCCGCCACAGCGCGCCGGTCTCCGGGTGGGTCGCCGACCCGTCGTAGAGCACCACCGCCGAACCGACCAGCAGGCCGCCGATGAGGTAGTTCCACATCATCCAGCCGGTGGTGGTGTACCAGAAGAAGACGTCGTCCTCCCCCAGGTCCTGGTGGAAGGAGAGCGCCTTGAGGTGCTCCAGGACCACGCCCCCGTGGCCGTGCACGATGGGCTTCGGAAGCCCGGTGGTGCCGGAGGAGTAGACGATCCAGAGCGGGTGCCCGAACGGCACCGGCTCGAAGCCGAGCGGTCCGGTGGCCGCCCGCAGGTCCTCCCAGCCCACCGTCCTGACCTCGCCCGCGAGGCCCGGTGTCTCCGCCGCGTCCGGCCACTCCGCGGAGCCGGCCGTGCCGGCCCCGCCGATGCGGACCCGGGCGACCAGGGTCGGCAGCTTGGCGGCGATGTCGCGGACGACCTCGGCGCGGTCGAACCGCCTGCCGTTGTAGTCGTAGCCGTCGACCGCGACGAGCACCTTCGGCTCGATCTGGGTGAAGCGGTCGATCACGCTGGGCGCCCCGAAGTCGGGGGAGCAGGAGGACCAGACGGCGCCCAGGGAGGCGGTGGCGAGGAAGGCCACCAGGGTCTCGGGGACGTTCGGGGCGTAGGCGGCGACCCGGTCGCCCCGCCCGACGCCCAGGGCGGCCAGGCCGGTGCGGACCCGGGCCACCTCCTCGGCCAGCTCGCCCAGGGTGAGCGTCCGCCGCCCGCCCGCCTCGTCCCGGAAGATCACCGCGAGCCGGCCGGGATCGGCGGACGCCCTGCGCAGCGCGTTGGCCGCGTAGTTGAGCGTCGCCCCCTCGAACCACCGGGTGCCCGGCATCTCTCCCGAGATGACGGGCCCGTCGCCACGCTCCCCCACGACCCCGAAGTAGTCCCAGATCGACGTCCAGAACTCGGCGGGGGCGTCCACCGACCACCGCCACAGGGACTCGTAGTCGGCCGACCGGCCGAGCCACTCCGCGTACCGGGTGACCTTGGCGTTCCTCACGACCTCCGGGGAGGGCTCCCAGAGCAGCGCACCTTCCTCAACCATGGTCCCATCCTCTCGGCGCCCCATCGGAATGTCATCCCCGGCGGCCACATACCCTCCCGGCGGTCCGTGTGGGGCCGCCACGTACGGTCCGGCGGCCCGCCCACACCGTCACCTGGAAACACGTCACCGCCGGCGGTTCCGAATCTACCCGGGGCGGCCTTGCGACCACCGGCGGGCCCGGCGGAACCGCGAGCCGCGCTCCCCGGTCCGGTCCCTACGGGGAGCCGTGACCGGCGGGAGAGCGGCCGGGAGCGCGGGCCGGGGAGGTGAGGCCGGCGACGGCGGCGACGACCTCGGAGGGGTTGGACAGGTCGGGCAGGACCACGTCGGCGCCGGCCTCGCGCAGCTCGGCGGGGAGGGAGCGCCCGGAGGCGATCCCGATCATCGCGACCCCGGCGATCTTGGCGGCCTGGGCGTCCCGGGCCGAGTCACCGATCATCACCGTGTTGCCGCCGTCGAAGGCCGCACCGTGCTTCCGCTTGGCGCGGCCCTGCGCGACCTGCAGCAGGGTGGCCTTGGGGTAGACCTCCTCGCCGTAGCCGCCGATCTCGAAGTCGACGTGCTTGTCCAGGCCGAAGGCCGTCAGCTTGTGCACCGCGTTGCTCTTGATCGTTCCGGTGAGCACCGACTGGACGACCCCGTCGAGCCTGGCCACCGCCTTCAGCGCGTCGCGGGCGCCGGGCATCATCCGCCCGTCCTTGGCCAGGCGCCTGCGCCGGGCCGCGAAGGACCCGGCCAGCGCGTCGAGGAATCTCGGCAGGTGGTCGTCGCCGGCGACGACCCCGTTGAGGGCGAGCATCTCGAAGATGATCTCCGAGTCCGGCCGCCCGTTGGGCGGCGTCAGCTTGACGAGGGGTCTGCCGGTGACCTCGCGGAACGCCTCCGCGTATGCCTCGCGGGTGACGATGGACACGTCGACCAGCGTGAGATCGATGTTCCAGAGAACGAGGCGGTTGATCGTGGCCTCCTGGAATGAGGGGGGATGCCCAGAGTAAGGGCAGCGCGCACCGGGATCACCCCCGATGCCGAAACCGTCCGGTCCGGGGGCGCGCCTACGCGGCGTAGTCGAGGGCGTCCGCCAGGGTGTCGACGACCGGGCCCCCGAAGGCCAGCAGGTCCGCCCGGCTCGTCATGCCCCCGCTGTAGAGGACGGCACGCGCCCCGACGTGCTGGGCGGCGTGCGCGTCGTCCAGGCTGTCGCCGATCACCACCACGTCGGCCGGGTCCACGCCGAGCGTGGCCAGGTGGGCCACCATCGACTCGGCCTTGGGCCCGCCCGAGGCGCTGCGCAGGCCGTCGACCCGGGTGAAGTAGTGGTCGATGCCGAACTCCGCGACCTTGGGGACCAGTCGCTCGTGCGCCCACATGGACAGCAGCGACTGCCTGCCGCCCACGTCCTTCCAGCTCTCCAGGCTCGCGAGCGCGTCGGCGGCGAGCCCGCACTCCAGCATCAACCGGTGGTAGCTCTCGTGGAAGGCGAGGTCGAGCCGCTCCCACTCGCCCTCGTAGAGGGGGCGGCCGAGCATGCGCTCGTAGGCGGCCCAGATCGGGCGCGTGTAGACCGCGCGGAACCCCTCGGCGTCGTACGTCTCCAGCCCGTAGGGCTCGAAGACCGCGTTCGTCGCGCCCACCACAGCGTCGATGTCGTGGAACAGCGTGCCGTTCCAATCCCAAACGATGTGCTTCGTCATATCCCCCCAAGGGTAGCCAATCGGTGTGACATCCCCGCGTCGGATAGGGCACGCGCGGATGTCGAACCCGGAAACCCGCCCCCGGCACGCGCGGGTGCCGAACCCGGCGACCCCGGCACGCGCGGG
>NZ_BAAAVI010000087.1:0-30418 GCF_039534445.1 Streptosporangium fragile
GACCTGACGGCCGAGAACCAAGCGATCTAGCCTCCAACTTCGCCGGGGCGATCCACCCGCCGGTGCTCGTGATGGTCTGCGGGTACTCGCGCTGGCTGATGGCACAGATGCTGCCGTCCCGGGCAGCCGGTGACCTGTTTTCCGGGATGTGGGCGCTGCTGCGCACGCTGGGCGCCACACCCAAGACGCTGGTGTGGGACAACGAGAGCGCGATCGGGCAGTGGAAGGGCGGCTGGCCGCAACTGACCGGTGAGGCGAACGCGTTCCGCGGCACCCTGGGAGTGCGGATCCTGCAGTGCAAACCGGGCGACCCCGAAGCCAAAGGGCTGGTCGAGCGGGCCAACGGCTACCTGGAAACCTCGTTCTTGCCGGGCCGGTCGTTCACCGGCCCGCACGACTTCAACGCCCAACTGGACGCCTGGCTGGCGCATCGGGCCAACACCCGCCATCACCGGCGGATCGAGTGCAGGCCCGCAGACCGGATCGTGGCCGACCGGGCTGCGATGGTGGTGCTGCCGCCGGTCGCGCCAGTGGTCGGGTGGCGCAGCGCGATTCGCCTGGCCCGCGACCACTACGTGCGCGTCGCTTCCAACGACTACTCAGTGCATCCGTCGGCGGTCGGCCGGCTGGTCGAGGTCGTCGCCGACCCGCAGCAGGTGACCGTCACCTGCGCCGGGCAGGTCGTGGCCCGCCATGAGCGGTGCTGGGCCGCCCATCAGACCATCACCGACCCCGGCCACGCCCGAGCCGCGGCGGCGATGCGACGTTCACGCGTCCAGCTTGCACCCGCTGCGGCCGATGTCCAGGTCGAGCAGCGCAGGCTCGGCGACTACGACGCCGTGCTCGGTGTTGAGGGGGTGGCGTGATGGCCGCCGCCACGACGAGAGCTATCGCCGCCACGACCGCCACCGCCGCCGGTAGTGGCAGGAACATCGCGGCGGAGCTGGCCTATCTCACCCGGGTGCTGAAGGCCCCGTCGTTGCACGCGGCCGTCGAACGGCTCGGTGAGCGGGCCAGGGCCGAGTCCTGGACGCATGAGGAGTTCCTGGCCGCCTGCCTGCAGCGTGAAGTCGCCGCTCGCGAATCGCACGGCGGTGAGGCCCGCATCCGCGCCGCCCGCTTCCCCGCCCGCAAAGCGCTAGAGGACTTCGACTTCGACCATCAGCGGTTGTTGAAACGGGAGGTCATCGCCCATCTGGGCACCCTGGACTTCGTCACCGCCAAGGAGAACGTCGTCTTCCTCGGGCCGCCCGGCACCGGCAAGACTCACCTGTCGATTGGGCTGGGCATCCGTGCCTGCCAGGCCGGGCACCGGGTCGCGTTCGCCACCGCCGCTGCGTGGGTCGCCCGCCTCGCCGACGCCCACGCGAGCGGGCGGCTCCAGGACGAGCTCATCAAACTCGCCCGCGTCCCTGTCCTCGTCGTCGACGAGGTGGGCTACATCCCCTTCGAGCCCGAGGCGGCGAACTTGTTCTTCCAGCTGGTCTCCAGCCGTTACGAACGCGCCTCGTTGATCGTCACCTCCAACAAGCCGTTCGGCCGCTGGGGTGAGGTCTTCGGCGACGATGTCGTCGCCGCCGCGATGATCGACCGTCTCGTTCACCACGCCGAGGTCATCAGCCTGAAGGGAGACAGCTACCGGCTCAAGAACCGAGACCTCGGCCGTGTTCCTGCAGCCGAGACCAGCAACGACCATCAGTAACAAACCGCAGCAAACATCAACGCCAGGGGGTCAACTTTCAGACGACGATAGGGGGTCCGTTTTCGAGCGTCGTTGACACGAATTGGCGCATTTCATGCCACAAGCTGCACGGCGGTCAAATGAGGGCCTTGAGTACTCTATGTCCCATTTGCGGAAAACCTGAGGCTTTGATGAAACTCCTACGCATCCGCCGCGCAGAGCCGCTTGAGGGGCCACGGTAATTCCGGACAGCCGTGCTATGAGTGCAGCCTATGCGGCCGTTTGGGTGGAGAGGGCCTCGTTGAGGACCTCCAAAGGTGCCCGGTAGCCGAGCGCCGAGTGCAGGCGCCGACGGTTGTAGAACCCTTCGATATAGCGGATGACCTGGCTTTTCGCCTTGGCCCGGGTGGTGAAGACGAAGTGGTGCAGCCACTCGTTCTTGATCGCGCTGAAGAACGACTCGGCCATCGCGTTGTCCCAGCAGACGCCGGTGCGGCCGACCGAGCGGCGGATGTCCAGGCCGGTCAGGAACCGGCCGAACTCATCACTGGTGTAGTTCGAGCCGCGGTCGCTATGGAACACGGCGCCTCTCTGGAGCAGGCCGGTTCCGGCGGCCATCCGGATCGCGTCGGTGACCAGCTCGGTGCGGTAGTGGTCGGCCATCGCCCAGCCCAGCACTGCCTTGCTGTGGCAGTCGATCACGGTGGCCAGGTAGAGGAAGCCCTCCCAGGTGCGGATGTAGGTGACGTCGCCGACCAGCTTGACGCCCGGCCGTTCGGCGGTGAAGTCGCGGCCGACCAGGTCGGGGATGCCGCGGTAGTCGCCCTGGATGGTGGTGACCGGCCGAAACGTCCGCACCTGAGCCGGAACCAGGCCCTGCTCGCGCATCAGGGCGCGGACC
The DNA here is from genome assembly GCF_039534445.1 of Streptosporangium fragile. Lineage (NCBI taxonomy): Bacteria > Bacillati > Actinomycetota > Actinomycetes > Streptosporangiales > Streptosporangiaceae > Streptosporangium > Streptosporangium fragile. Next base: position 2,583 of record NZ_BAAAVI010000087.1, read on the forward strand.
AGCTCGGCTGAGCAGTGCTCGCCGCGCCGGGCCAGGGCGGCGTGGACGCGCCGGTAGCCGTAGGTCTCGTGCGAGCCGGCGAAGACCTCGGCGACCGACGTGGCCGGCAGGACGCGGCGTTGGGCGGTGGCCGAGGCCGGCCGCTCGCGCCACTCGTAGTAGCCCGAGCGGGACACGCCTAGCCAGGCACACATCCGCGCAATCTTGTGGTGGGCCTTCTCCGCGTCGATGAGCTCGTACTTGGCGAGCGTCATCGAGTCTCGGACGCGAAGAAGGCGGCTGCTTTTTTCAGGAAGATCAACTTCTCGCGCAGCTCGGCATTCTCCCGCTCCAACTCCCGGATCCGCGCCCGGTCCGGCCCAGAGACCGGCGGCTGCTCCTGCTGCGCGCTCGCGATCCGATGCCGGTTCACCCAGCTGCCCAGGGTGCTGGCGTTGATGTCGAACTCGCGCGCCACCGACGCGACCGTCCGATCGCCCTCCAGCACCATGCGGATGGCTTCTTCCTTGAACTCCGGCGAGAACTGCCTGCGACGCCTTGCCACGCACCTACCCCTTCCAGACTTCTGTCGGCTTATGTAGTCGACTGTCCGGAATCTGCTGGGCACCTCACCGACAACGCCACGGCCGAGTCCTTCAACGCGAGTCTGAAACGCGAGACCCTGCAGGGCGCGCGCCACTGGCCCGACGCCCGCACCGCCCGCCTGGCCGTCTTCCGCTGGATCACCCGCTACAACACGGTCCGACGGCACTCCCGACCAACGCCTGCTCGTCCACGCTCGCCACCCGTGTGGAGATCGTCCTGACCGTCTTCTTGGCGAGCATGATGCCGTGCAGTTGTCAAGCATGTCCCGAGAACGACTGGTTAAGCATGTCCCGAGACCTCACATCGACAGGGACGGAAGCCATGCCCGAGGGCTGCAGCGCTGCATGAGCATCGAACGCTTCGGCCCATGCGGGAAGGCATTGGGAAGGATCAGCCGCAAACGATCAGAGACAGCCGGACACCATCGGACACATGAACAGGCCCTTGTCCTACGTTTCCGCTGGTCAAAGGCACTCTAATGCTGATTGGACCTGGTGCCCCCGGCAGGATTCGAACCTGCGGCACCCGCTTTAGGAGAGCGGTGGTCGTATGGCTGATTCAGGTAGCGTGATCTGCGCAAACGCCTCGCGCAGCTCCCACTCCTTGCAAGAACATCCCGCGCATGTCCCGCACTGCGGTGGTTGTTCTCTGGCAAGATTGCTGGCTACCTGTGCTAGCTAGACGATCTCTCCCATCCACATTCGCCGGCCAAGGTCGTCGAGTTCCATGCGACGCTCCTTGTATTCGGGCAGTGCTTGCCTCACCAGTCGCCAGAAGCGGGCATCGTGCCCGGGGACCCGGACATGGGCGAGCTCGTGAGCGATGACATAGTCGATCAGGTGCATGGGGAGCTGGAAGAGGGGCCAACCGAGGCTCATTCGGCCTGGTTCTCGTCCATCTTCCTCCGGGCGGTACGTTCCCCAGCGGCTGCCCAGGTCACGTACATCCACCATTGGCTCCGGCACAGACATCCGAGCCGCCCATGGTTGGAGGCGTCCCGTCACCCAGGCATGACCGGTCCGGCAGTACCAATCGACCAGCGCCACCCGGCCGCGTGCCGCGTCTTCGGCCAATTCATGGCTCATGATCAGGCGTCCGGCTGCCAACCGGACTCTGTCGTTCCCTGGCTCGTCTCCCACGAGGGCGAGTCGATATATTCGGCCGAGGTAACGGAAGACCTCCCCCTCTACGAGGCGTTTGGGCGGGCTCAACGGTCGAACCCGCTCTCGCAGCGCACGTCTGCTCATCAGCCAGGTTCGGTGCGCGCGTACGAAATCCTCAGCGTCCGACTCCGAGCGCCCCTCCGGGGCGTGCAGCGTGAGAGCGGCATCCGCCTCCACCGTCAGTGCGAAGCGCCTGCGTCGGGCGTTGACATGCACTCGAAGTGCCAACCCATCGACGGTGAGGAGGCTGTCGTCCCTCAATGCCTGCGGGGCGCGGTCCTCGGCCGGTACGGTCACCTGCCCTATTCTCCTCAAGCCCTCCGCAGGAACTGCGGGCGGTTGTCGTTGGCGTACGCCGCAAGACTCTCCGCAATGGCCTTCATCGGGGCCCAGTCCGCGCCTGCGGGTCGGAGACCGCCGCGGAGCAGCTGACCGTGAATGGCGTTCGCCAGATCACCGATGTCCTGACTCTGGCCCTGGTACGCGACACTGCCCATGACGCGTACGGCCGTGTCGTACACCATGTCGACCAGCTCGCGCAGATCCGTCACCCCGCTGACCCCCGGATTTCCCTCCACCTCCTCCTCCATCAGCCGGTATAACCGCTGTTCCAGTACGCTGAGCCCCGCCAGGGCGGGGTTCTCCTCGTCCTCCTCCCTGCGCGCCTGCTCGATGAGCGGACCCAGCTCCTCGACCTGCTCTTCGAAGCGTCCGGGGAGTCTTCTCAAGATTTCCTCCAGGCGCTGTGAGAGCCGGATGTACTTCTCCGGGTCCTCCGTTCTTACCCGTTCTTCCAGGTGAAAACGGAGCGCGTGGCCCATCTCAGCCGCGGCCTCACGCGCCGGGATGTCCTTCACCATGTCGTCGAAGGCGTCCGAGGTGAGCGAGACCGGCGGGATGACCCGTTCGAGCTGCGGGCCCTCCAGATGAGCGGCAATCATGGACCGGACCTTGCGCCCGTAGCGGCGCAGGGTGAAGGTACCGTCCTCCGCGTCCCGATAGAGCCGCCGGATACGCTTCTGCAGCATCCCCCAGCGCCGGGCGTCGGACACGTACTCCAGAGCGTGTTCGTGGGGCAGCACCCGTTCCAGCGTGTTGAGGAAATTGTGCAGCACCTCGTCGAAGGCGAAACGGTCCTGCTCGTCCTCGAAGGCCAGGGCCGCTCTCCGCAGCTCGGCGAAGCCTGTGAGATCCTCATCGGTGACCCCCCGGCGGTGCAGGAGGCTGCGGACCGCTTCGGCCGCAGGGCGGAGATTCCCGATCTCCTCGGACAGGCTGCGCATGGTGTCATCGACATCGGTCCGCCGGTAGGCGCCGAGTGCTTCGGTGAGGTGCTCCAGGACACCGTAGTAGTCGACGACGTAGCCCACCTGTTTCCCCGGCATCGGCCGATTGACCCGCGCGACTGCCTGGAGCAGCTCTGCGTCGCGAATCGGCCGGTCCAGGTAGAGCACCTGCTCGCGGGGGGCGTCGAAGCCGGTGAGCAGCATCGACTTCACGATGAGGAAGGCGACGGGGCTGTCGGGGTGGACCGGGTCGGGCCCGGCCGCGGATTCCGGCCGCCCACCCGCCTCACTCTGGGACCAGGGATTGTCTCCCGGGGTGCCGTGCGGCGTCTCCCGCGGAGGCGGGTTGAAGGGAACGGCGGCCGTCCAGTCCGGATCCGGCGGCAACTGGGGAAACGGCTGGTGGAAACGATCGATGTACGCCTTCTGCCGTTCCGCGTCGGTCCAGTGCAGCCACCGGCGGTGCTTGCGCTCCGCCCCCGCGGATATCACTGGCACGAAGTCAACACGACGCAGCAGTGCGCGGTACCGATAGGCCATGTGGAGATAGCGCGTCCTACCGTCCATCTCCTCCACCGGGCCGGTCGCCGACTCCGGATCGAACTCGGTGAGCTCCTCCAGGAGGGCGTCCCGCGCCCGGCGCAGGGCATCACGATACTCGACGGCCGCCTTCCGGCTGACCGCCGCGACCTGGGCCTTGAACCCCTCCGGCAGCACCCAGCTCACCCAGTGCTCGAGCATGTCCTCGGCCTTGGCCTGGATCATCGGCTCAGACTCGGCGACGTCGCGCTCGGTGGGCCAGCGCTTCAGCAGGGCTCTGCGCTCGTCGTCCGAACGGTCGCGAACCAGGTCGTCGAAGTTCCGGTCGAGACCGTCCCTGTCGAAGACCTTGCCCTCGCCCGTGCGGCCCTCGTAACGTATGCGCACGACGACGCCGTCACGCTCGGCTTCGCTCATCCGGTACTCGTCGAGGAAGCCCCCGCCGGGACCGCCGCTGAAGATCCGCCGGGTGTCCTCCGTCCGCCCGGTCATGATCGGCGTTCCGGTGAAACCGATCTTCGCTGCGTTGGGGACGGCCTTGCGCAGGGCGGCGTGCAGGACGCTGGTGTGCGAACGGTGTGCCTCGTCGACCAAGACCAGGATCGCGGGAGAGGTGTTGCACTCGGGGAAGTCCGGTTCCGGTGGGATCCTCTCGGGCTTTTCCCCCTGTCTGGCCTGCTCTGCGGCCTCGTAGTCCTTCGCCAGGTCGCGGTCGTCCCCGTCCTCGGCCGCCTCCGCGGCGAACGTGAGCCCGCTTCCGTATTTTTGGATCATCGCGAAGACGACCCGCCTGCCGCCGTCCCGAAGCAGCCCCTCCAACTGGGCCCGAGTCTTCGCGGTCTGGACCTCAGACTCGCTCAGCCTCAGCGTCCAGGAGAGTTGGTCCTGGAGCTGGGTGCGGTCGGTGACGACCACGACCATGAACTCGCTGAGCTCGTGGTGCAGGTGGATGCGGCGCACCAGGAAGGTCATGGTGAGGCTCTTGCCGGAGCCCTGCGTGTGCCAGATGACCCCGCCGCGCTCGTCGGCGTCCCGCGGCCCGCTGCGGATCCGCCCGGTCCGCAGCCTCCGTACGGCCTCCTCCGCGGCCCGGTACTGCTGGTGCCGGGCGATGATCTTTACGGTCCGGGTCCCGCCGGATTCGTTCTCGACGGGGAACGGGATGACGTAGTGCCGCACGATGTTGAGCAGCGCGGCGGGGCGCAGCACGACCCCGACTAGTTTGTGCCTCTCGTTCAGCGGGCCGGCCCTGTCCGGTGTCTCCGCTTCGAGTCTCTCCCGGCGTTCCGGCTTCACGCTCCGCCACGGGTGGAAGTGGTCAGGCGCAGAGGTGACTGTGCCGAGGCGCGCGGTCTCAGCGGTGGCCGCGACCAGCAGCTGCACGGTGCGGAAGAGTTCCGGAACGCCGGCGGGCTCCGGACCGCTCGCGGAGTCCTCCTCGGCGGGGAGCGGATTCCCCGCGTAGTGCCGTAGATCATGTACGGCCTGATAGACGGGGTCGGCGAGATCGGGACTCTTGCACTCGACGACAACGAGGGGGATGCCGTTGACGAAGAGGACGAGATCGAGGACCGACACCTCCCCAGAGCGGTTCCGCACCCGGAGCTGGTCCACCGCGATGAAGTCGTTGAGCGCGACGCGGTCCTCGTGCCACTCGATGTACTGCACGGTCGCGGAGGGACCGCCGTGCGCCGTGGACGGGCCTGCCAGGACGAATCCGCTGAGAAGCAGGTCGGTGGCCTCGAAGTTGGCCTGCACGACACCGCGGCCGAGGGAGACAGAGGCCAACTGCTCGATGGACCTCGCCACGTCGGTGTCGTCCATCCACGATCCGCGGCCGGTCGCCTTGAGGTTGATCCGGCGCAGGGCGCCCTTCAGTTTCTCGACGAGGAGTGGGGCGCCGGCGTCAAGCGTCCCCACCTCCGTGCCGGAGACGTGCGTCCAGCCCATCGCCTCAAGCTGGGCGATGATGGGCCGCTCGACCTCGTCCCGTTCGACCTGAACCACCAACGTCGCCACACCCTCCGGCCCTCGCCTGCCGCTTCAATGATCCATTCTGCGCGTCACAGGGGCGTAAGGGTGAGGGTTCCGCTGAAATGGGACACCTCGATGCGGCCGATCCCTTGGCTGGGGGGAAACGGCGCCGATCCGAGCGACTCAGACGCCGACGCGACCGCTCAGCAGGTCGTCCACGATCCCCTGCTTGAGCTTGCCCAGCTTGGCGAGTTCAGATTTAAGGGAACACTCCTGCTTCGAGAAAGCATCGACGCCTTCGACGATATGCCGTTGCCTGGAGAGTGGCACGAGGGGGAAGTTCAGCGCGGCGAACCGTTCGCTACCAAGGTGGGCGATACTCGTGGTTTTCTTGGCGATGGCAGCGAAGACTCCATTATCTAGCCAACGCTCGAAGACCGCCTGTGCGTATGCGGGGAGAACCTGACGTCCTGAACGGAATCGTATCAGGGTGTTCTGAAAACAAAACTCCCCTTCGTTGCCGCCATAAATGGCACTTCTACCGACGAGTTCAAGACTTTGCCCTTCATTCAGAAGAATATCCCCTGGCCGAAGGCCGTATATCTCGCGCTCACCTTCGTCGAAGGCCATCTTCTTTATATCCGAATAGTCAATTCTCCCTCGGAGGACGTTCGCGACTCGCAGGTAGGGAAACTGTCCGCTCGCCTCACGACTCGACGGGGAGAGCTGCTTCCCCATTCGAACCTCCCCGACCTCGCGGACGGGTACCTCCACATGGGTGTCGCTTTCCGCTTCGAAAAGCCCATCCATGACGCCTGTGCGGACGTCCTTCAACTTCGCAATCGATGCCGTGATGACCTGCTCCTGCCTGGACACCGCATCGACTAGCTCTGTAATCCGCCGCTGCTCAGCAATGGGAGGACAAGGAATCGGCATCGCACCCAACTGGGACAAGCTGATCGACGCCAGGTTTGTCGTTTGCTTGGCGATTCTCAGGAAATATGATTTTCCTTCCGGTGAACCCATGTAGAGGGCAAGGAACTCGGGCAACAGCTTCGTTTCCCGGCAACGCACTCTAAAGACATGGTTCTGATGAAGGCACGGGTCGATCCGGCCGTCCCATAGCGCCCCACGGCCTAGCTTGTCGATGTCCCCGCCTTCTGTGAGCAGGACATCGCCACGCCTCAGGCGGAACTTCTCTACCAAGCGAACGGGAACTGGCATTTTCTTGATATCGGTCACAGAAATATAGCCGTCTTGAACGTTGGCGACCCGCAAGTATGGGAGCATAACGCTTGATCCGCTGGGAGAGCTTCCGTTAAGTGCTATTCCACCGCTTATGTCGGCCACAGAGTCGAGGCGAGGATGGTCGGTTCTCTTCTCGTCAGCGGACATAACCTAGCTCCTTCAAGAAACCGTTCAGGGCCGCCGCCGACCGCTCCCGCTCCGCCTCGATCTCCCGGAACGACACCGCGTACTTGTCCTCCCACCGCCGGTACGCCTGCACTAGCTCCCGGCGGCGCCGTACGACGTGCCCCTCAAGCTTGGCCGCAAGGTCGTCCCGGAGCAGATCGAGCACTACCCTGCGCTCGTCCTGCGGGCTGAGCGCCCGCCGTGCCCGGAACAGGCGCGGTGGCTCCTCATCGAGCTTGGGCGGGTCGCTCGGCCAGGGGAACCAGAAGTCGGCCTCCAGGCGTTTGACCACGGCGGCGGCTTTTGTCCGTGCCTTCTTCACCCGGTCGAGCTCCGCCTGCTGCTCCGGGCTCAGGATCTTCTGTTCGCGCGGCAGGGCCTCGTCGTCGGTCTCCGCCTCGCCGTCCTCGGATGGCTCAGCATTCAGCTCCTTCCACCGCGCATCCAGCTCCGCCTTGCGCTCCTCGGCCTCGGCCAGCTCCTCCAGGAAGTCCGGGGCGATGGCGGCGACCACCTTGTGGTCGTAGGCCTGGCGCCGCTCGGCGGCCGTCCGGTTGCGCACTTTCCTCGTCCTGGGGTCCTGCTCAGGGGTGAGCATCGTCTCGACGTTCTCCACCCACCCGTCCAGGACTCCCGCGAAGCCGTTCTCCGAGAGGGTGAGCAAGTCGTACTTCGCCTCGTACCACCAGCCGGCCACCGCGCCCGCGAGCGCATACCGGTCCAACGGGCCTTCCTGGCTCAACTGCTCCACGAACGACTCGATGAGCGAGCCGCGGACCGCCATCAGCGCCGCCTTGCGCTCCGCGGAGGTCAAAGCGGAGAGGCGTTCCGGGGTCGCGGCCACCGCCTCCAGCCGCCGGGTCTCCGCCTCCCACCACTTCGCGAACGCCCCACGTAGTTCTTCCTCGCGGGGGCGGGCCAGCTCGGCCAGCCGGGCGGCGTCGGGGCGCCTCCCCTCCGGCGGGAAGTCCACGTAGTCCGGGTCCACCGGGTCCCGCTCGGTGAAGAGATCCCCCAGCTGGATCCCGTACGCGTCGAGCAGATCCTTCCTGCCCTCGATCTCCGCGCGCGGCACCCCGCCCGCCAGATGGGCCCGCACGTCCTGCGGCTCCGGCGGCGGCGTGTTGTCCACGTAGCGGCGGATGTTGAGGTTGTCACCGTTTTCGCGCAGCGTCTCACGCTCGACGATCCGGGAGAAACCGGGGACCTCGGCGTAGGCATGGAAGGTTGAAGTGATCTTCTCTGCGTGTTCGGGGAGGAGCATGTTCTGCGCCCGCTCCGCGTGGTACTCGCGGTCGGCGTTGATGAACAGAACCTTGCCCGCGCGCTTCGGATCCTTCTTGCCAGGCGGGCGCAGCACCAGAATGCAGGCTGGGATGCCGGTGCCGTAGAACAGGTTCGGGGCCAGGCCGATGACCGCTTCAATGACGTCCTCGTCCAGGAGGTTCGTGCGGATCTCCTGCTCACCGCCTCCGCGGAACAGCACGCCGTGCGGCATGACGGTCACGACCATGCCGCCGGAGCCCTCACGCTTGGTCATCCAGAGCATGTGCTGGAGGAACATCAGGTCGGCCTTGCCGCGCTCGCTAGTCTTGCCGTACTCCGCTCGCTGGCCGGGGAAAGCAAGGTTGGCGAGGACGTAGTCCATGGAGAACGGGGGGTTACTGAGGACCGCGTCGTGCCGGTCGGCGTCGGACTTGGGCACGTGCGCCGGTGCCGGTTCGGTGAGAGTATCCCCGGTCTTTAGATCGAAGCGGCGAACCCCGTGCAGCACCATGTTCATCGTCGCCATGATCCACGAGCCGCTGTTGGCGTCCTGGCCGGCGAAAAACATATCCGCGGTGTTCCCGCCGTGCTCCTCCACGTACTCCTTAGCGTGGATCAGCATGCCTCCCGAGCCGACGCACGGGTCGTAGATGCGCATGCCCTGCCGAGGACGGACTAGCTCGACCATCATGCGGACCACGTCACGGGGGGTGTAAAACTCGCCGCCCTTACGGCCCGCCGAGTCCGCGAACTCCTTGATCAGATACTCGTATGCGGCGCCTATCAAATCTGGAAACTCGAAGTCGTCGGTCCGCAGGCGGACGCGCCCGAAGTGCGCAATGAGCAGCTTGAGACGCTGGTCGGCAAGTCTGGCCGTGGTGGCAGCCGCGCCGGAGCCGCCGATGCGGTTGAAGTCGAGGTGATCGAAGAGACCTTTGAGCTTGCTGTTCTGCCCCTCGATCGCCTGGAGGGCCGGACGCAGCCGTTCCTCGTTGATGTTGTGGGTGGCCGAGGAGATCCACCTCCACCGGGCGTTCTCTGGGACGAACAGCACGTCGCGTTCGCCGTAGGGCGCGGGCTGTTCCAGAAAGCCGTCGAGCAGCTCACCGGTGAGACCGAGTTCCCGGACAGCATGCTCCCGGATGCGTTCGCGGGCTGCCTCGAACTCGTCGTTAACCCGTTTCAGGAAGAGCAGGCCGAAGATGTAGTCCTTGTACTCGGAGGCGTCCATCGTGCCGCGGAGGATGTCCGCGGCAGCGAACAGATGCCGCTCCAACTGGGCGAGCGTGAGCTTGGCCACCGTACAACCCCCTACGACCTTGATGTGACGGGAAAACCTTACGGTGACGGTGCGCGGGAGGAGAAAACGATCGCCTAGAAACGGGCCGGTCTTAGTAGGAGGTGATCCCGAGGCCCTGCTCGACGAATTGGAAGACGTCGGTGTACGGGTCGCGACTTGGCAGGGGCACGTGGTCACCGTGCTGGGCGTTCATCCGGAGGGCGCGCCGCTTCGCCTCGGCGTAGCGCCCCATGATCTGGTCCACGTGCACCTTCTTGATCTTCTCCACCTCGTTCCTGAAGGGGAGTCGATCCGTCACCAGATCGCATACCTGGTTGAAGGTCCCGGTCACGTCCTTGTGGTGCAGAAGCCGCCATACCTCGAAGCAGGGGTGGGAGAAGGCGATGCGGACCTGCCCCTGACCAGCCTGTTTGAAGGTTCGGTCGAGCTCCTGGTGGTCGTCCCTGTCGAATAAGCACCAGACCTGGGGCCACATCTCCTTCCGCAGCCGGTTGCGCTCCGCTTCCCGGGTCAGTCTGCGCATGAGCGGTACCGCCGCCTCGACCAGGTCGATCGGCTTGCGCTGGGAGCCCGGTGCACCGGCGTTCGCGATGTGCACCTCGACGGGGAGTCCCCGCTCGTCGAGGAGCCTCCTCATGATGTCGATGTACGAAGGCTCGGTGAGCTTGCCTTCGGTGAAGACGTGGACAACCCGGTTGCGCTTGCCACGCTGCTGTCTGGATGGCCCCAGCGCGTCCTTCCCCCGTGTGCGGGTCATCGGTCCCGCTCCGCGGTGCGCCGGTGCGTGCTTACGGCGGACAACCGCCGTACAAACTGCCCCTCCAGGACGGCGGGGACCCCGCCGAAGGCTCCGGCAAGGTAGGACTCCATCAGGTTCTCCTCCTCGCCTGGTTCAGCGGCGGTCAGGGGATACAGCTCCGTGGAGCCGTCCTGGCCCTTCTCCGTCAGCCACACCTGGCCCGGCTCCAGCAGCCGCTCACCGCTCGGAGTGATGAGCAGCGAAGGATCATGTGACGTGAAGACTAGCTGCGCACCCCCGGGGTTGGTATGCGGATCATGGAAGAGCCGAACGACCTCGGCGGCGAACCGTGGGTGCAGGCTCGCGTCCAACTCGTCGACGAGTAGCACGGCGCCCTCGTCGAGCGCCAACAGCAGAGGGCCGAGCAGCGCGAACCAGGATCGGGTGCCGAAGGACTCGCTCTGCCAATCGAAGGCGACGTCCCCGGTCGCCGACCGGTGGATCAACCGCACCGTTGGCCGGTTCTCGCCCTCTTGGACGACTTCCGCACCGGTGATTCCCAGGTCTGCAACTCTCAGCAGTTCGTTGATCCGTCGTGCCCGGCTGCCAGAGAGCTCCCGGACGGTGAACTCCTCCCGCTGCTCTCGCTCGTCCTCCGGGTTGATGGTCCACAGATTGCGGCGGAACCAGTGGAAGAGCGCCGAGAGTTGCGGGTGATTGTCCGTACCAGCTGTGGACAGCACGAGCGCGTTGGAGCGTGTGCGTCTGGCCAGTTGGGTCCGGTCCTTGACCCGATTTCCCGGCCACTCGTATACCCCAGCTCGTGATGCATCACGGTTGAGCCATACCTGACGGTGACCGCGAGGGTAGCTGTGGATCCACTCGGCCTCGACGCGCCTTGAGCTCAGCTCGAATCCGTACGTCCAGCGCACCTCGTCCATCACGAGGTCAACCTCGAAGAAGCTCGGCTCGCGTTCGCTCTTAGAGTCGAGCCGGAATGGCTCACGTGGGATTCCTTCGAATGAGGCCCAACGAGCATAAGAGTTGAGGACTGCCACACGCATGTCGGTCAGCGCGGCCAGAACGTTGGACTTCCCAGAGGCGTTGGCGCCGAAGATGCCGACCAGTGGGAAGACACCCGCGGAACGCCCCCCGCCGAGTTCTGCCTTGCGTGCAGTCGCGCTCGACTCATGTTCGGAGACGATTAAGGACAGCTCCTGCTCGTCACGTAGCGACCGCACGTTGGCAGCACGGAACCGGAGCAGCACGCTGTCCCTCCTTTCTACTCTACGGTTAGGGTAACTGTCCGATCTTCCAGTGGCTCGCTCTGGCGACGATCAGCCTTCGATGAGTCTTGAGAGCACGGCAGCAGTACAAGACATGCCCTGCGCTCTACTCTGGGTTGATGTACGCTGGCGCGGTTACCGCTGTTCAGGCGCGGGAAACTGCTCGACGCATAGTCCTCGGATGGCGTCCGCGTTCGCCGGCATGTCTAGAGGGCATCTGAAAGTCATGATCGAGATGTGCTGAGGCGGCGCAAAAGCAACAGGCAGGTCGCCGCATATGCGCTCACCGGCGTCGTGATCGTACCCGTAGTCACGTGACAGCCGTCGATGGCGGCCCACCCAGGCATAGGGTATACTCCACCGCCCAGCGCCGCGGCACCACTGCGATCCTGGGCATTTCGGGGAGCGATGTACCGTGCTTGACCAGGTGTGTTAAAGACCGCCGGGCTGGCGCACCACGATGATGTAGGTCCCGAGGCAGCCCCAACCCCTCTGGTTCGATACTCATGCCTCATGGATGCCTCACTCGGAGTTCCGCACCTGCTCAGCGAGTTCCACGAGGGACCTGCCCCGGAGTGACCAGTACTTCGTCCCCTGAACGGCTCCCTTCTTTCCGAGCGCTTGCAGCCTCATGTGCTCAGCAAGTTTGGTTGGTGAGTAGGGTTGGCCGTCCGCTTCCCAGATCAACGGCTTCGACCTGCTGTTGACCCATGTCGCCCGCCCTCGCCTCGGATCCTTTGCGATCCAGCTATTCATACCGGCCTGCTCATCGCCGAAGATGCGGAACTCAATCACGGCCCCTTCCTCGATCAATCCGGCGTCAACGAGTACCCCGACGGCCCGAGAACTCCGTTTCTTGACCTGGATTTCTGGTGGCGGTGTCTGCCCGTTGACCGATGCGATCACCGAAGCGGCCAGAGATCTGCACTTTTCCGGGTTCTTGAAGATGCTAACCGGGTAGCCGCCGAGTTCCTCCACATGACGCACCAACCAGGCGAGTACGACGGCCGTTCGTTCGGGGACGGCAGGCAGGACGGTCTCCTCCCAAAAGGACTGCGGATCGCTGATGCTGCCTTGATCCAGGCTCTTAAAGGCTATGTGGATGATGAGGGATCGTCCGTGTTCCGCGACTCGGGCGGTGAGCCCTTCCCGAAGGCCATGCCCTTCATCGAGGACGGCGCCCACGGCCCGATTGAAAACGACGGACCGCCAGACCCGATACACGCTGATCTTTTTAGGGAAAAGCTGATCGTAGGCGCTTCCCGGGTTCCTCTCCCAGAGATAATCGCCGCCAGCCTTCGCCTGCACCGTCAGTTCAGGACGTGCATGTGTGCACGCGAGCGCTTCCGCTGCCTCGACATTCGTACAGCCTCGTTCGCCTTCCGGCGCGTCACCGCCGCCTTTGATGACGTATGTACGGCGCAGCGCCCACGCGAACTCCTCCCGCAGACGTACCTGTACCTCGTCGAGCGCTGCAAGATCACGCCTCCCCACCTGGTTCTGTGTGTTGGTGGCACGAGTGATCTGGTCAGCGAATCCCTCTGGGCAGTCCTCCAGTGAGATCAGGCGGATCCAGACCCTCGCCACTCCGGCCTTGTCCGGCGCACGCCGTAATCCTTCACTGATCGCCGCAACCGTCTGCGCCCCGTTGACCACACTCGCGCCCTCCAGCTTGAATTCCCTGGGACCGCCGTCGGAGGCCGCATACTGCACTGTCGGACGGACCCGATCACACAGCACGGTGATCCCGTTGTTGAAGTACCAGAAGTCGCGGGGGCGTGTGATCAGCGTGTCCACAAGTGAACGATTGACCCCAGTCAGACCGAGCGACTTGCGGATGTTCTGCTCGAACAGGCTGTCCTCGTGGTCACCATACCAGCGCGCGACTTGCCCGACTGATACTGACCCGTAGTAGGCGAGATACGGCTCCTGCAAGCGCCCGGTGCCGTCAAGCGTCACAGAGAGATCGATACGAGCCGGCGCGGATTTCGCTCGTACCATTTTGTGAACGTCATGAAGTCCAAGGGGGCGGATGTCCAGGACCTCGTCCTCGGGCTTCGGCCCGTTGAGTTTCCTGGCTGCCGCCAACAGCGGCCTTTCAACGACATCCTCCATCTTCGGGTCACCCAGCACAACCAACATCAGCGTGATCTTTACAGAGGGGTCGCCCAGCACCGCGTCAACCCGCTTTTCCAGCTTTGCGAAGCGGGGATTGAAGCTGTCATACTCCCCTTCTAGTAGCAGGTCGAGCCCTTCCTTGAGCTTGAGAGTTGTCTCCTTGTCGATCGTCCCTTCGCCAGCCTTGGCCCACTTGGACTGAATCAGCCACACGTGCGGCTTGTCATCGTCGATTGCGACGGCATCAATGCCATTGTCGTCCCGTCCGTCGATCACGAACGCTGCCGCTTCTTCGCCCGAGCATCCTGTCACCTGCTGCGCGACATATGCGGCAAGCGCACGAGTCAAGAACTGGACTTCTCTCTGCGCTTGCGGCGCATTTACGGCCACATCAGTGAGATCGATCAGGCCGTCGAAGGACCTCTTCAGCTCCTCTTCGATGTGCCGAACATGCAGAACACTCACCGAACCTCCTCAGACTCGCGCGCGCCCACTCAACAGATCATCACATTGAGCAACCGAGATTTCTAACTGAGCGACTCTGTCAATTCCATCCCCACGAGAGGTTGGCGCGGCGTCGTGCGCGCCACGAAGCCCTCCACTCCAGATAGCTCCTGCGGGAGGCTCATATAGTAGGACTCAGCGTCCCCACCCCATCGCCGTCAGCGCTCACTGGTCGGGTTGCTGGCGGAAGGGTGCTGCTCAGGCGCCGCTCCGCGATGCGGAAGCTGATCTCTTCGAAGGTGTGATGATCATTGCGAGCTGTGAGATGTTCCAGTTGGAAGCGGATATCGCGCTCAATCTCAGTCGGTATGGCCACCTAACGATTGTCCACCAACGCTGACGCCCCTCGCCGCGGTCACTGGAAGACTTCCCTGGCTGAGATGTTTGCCTGGTAGGCATAAGCGCGTGGGCAGTGCTGGCCGCGACCGGCCGGAGAGCCGCAGCGCGGCCAGCAACCGCCCGACGCGCGGCGAGACGCCGAAGGCGGATCGCCCTTGAAGACGGACAGATAAGTTTCTTCCGATCTTGGTCGGGGTGCTCGTCAGGCGTCCTGAGCTACGGGCTCGGCGCTGGTCCATACGCGTTCGAAGCTGTCGAGGTAGGTCGTCGCCGTGCTGTCGGTTTCGCTGTGGGTGACGTAGATGACGGGCGCCTCGGGGGCTCGGGTGCCGTAGGCGTGGAGGTTGACCAGGAGGTCGTCGTCCGCGCGGTAGATGGAGTTGTAGAGCACCGTGCGGTGGAGGCGGATCTCGACGCCGTCGACGTCCTGGAGCGGCCGGTAGAGGGTGAGGGCGTTTCTGACGCGGGCGGCCATGACGTCGCCGCCGGTGCCCTCCTCGATTCCGCGGGTGGTCACGTGAGGGCTGTCGGGGTCGCCGAGCAGGATGCGGACTCGCACTCCGGTGGTTGCTCGGTCGGCCAGGATGCGCAGGAGTCCGGCGTCTTCGGCGAGGAACAGGCCGCTGTAGACGAGGATGCCGATCTCCTGGTTCGCGGATTCGAAGAAGCGGCGCCAGGTGTCGGCCGGTACGGCCCAGCGGTGCGGGTAGACAGCTTTGATGTCGTGGGAGAGGCCTCGGCGTCGGCGCATGTTCTCGGGCCAGAGGTCGTCCTCGTTGACCTGGAGGAGGTCGGCGACGGCCAGGCGGTGGCGGGGGTGGGGGAGGCGGTCGGCTAACCAGCGGCTGACGGTTTTGGGGTCGACGGTCAGCTGGGTGGCGATGTCGAGGGGGTGCAGTCGGGCCCGGATGAGGGCGTGACGAAGGTTCTCGTTCATGTGGATACCTCCCGTGACACGGTCGCTGCCTGGGACGTTAACATGAGACGTCCCTAGACGTCCCTCATTTGCGGTGTTGGAGGCAACCGCCGGAGACGAAGCTCGTCGGCACGGAGCCCACAGACCGGGGCTTCACCCTCCATGTCGATGGGAGCTCGATCGATGACCACCGCACGGGAGCGACAGCGCGCCCACCAGCAAGACCTTCTCACCGCCCTGGACGGCGAACTCAAGACACGAGAGATCACCACGGTGCTGATCGTGGACGGCGACGGCAACCCCTGCCTGGAGGTCGTCGACCGGCACTTCCGGACCCGGCGCGTGTACGTGCAGACGGCGTTCCACTGGTTCTACTGGAGCGACGAGCACGACGAGCGGGTCTCGTCCCTGCACCTGCAACCGGCGGCCGAGCGGATCGCCGAGGCTGCGCGGGCGGGCTGGCGCGAGGGTGAGCAGGGTACGCTCCGCATCGACCTGCGCAAGATCGCAGACGCGTACCGCTGCTGAGCCGATGACATCCGATGCCGGCAGGTGGCTGACCGGCGGGCGGGTCTATCGCCGGCTCGCCGACCCCCTGCGTGCCCAGATCGCCGCGGGCGAGTATCCGCTGGGCGGCGCGCTGCCGTCCGAGGCGGCCCTGGCCGAGTGCTACCGCCTGGCCCGGAGCACTGTCCGGCGGGGCCTGGCCGTGCTGGAGGCCGAGGAACTGATCATCGCGTTGCCCAGCAAGGGCCGCGTGGTCACCGACCCTGATCCGGAGGTGAGTCCGGCCTACCGGTATCAGGCGATCGCGGACGACCTGCGCGAGCAGATCCGGACGGGGAGTCTGGCGGCCGGCTCGCGGGTGCCGAGCGAGCTGGCGCTGTGCCGGCGGCATGGGGCGTCCCGCAACACGGTCCGCCAGGCGCTCGGTGAACTGGAACGCGAGGGCGTGATCGTGGTCCGGCACGGCAAGGGGCGGTTTGTGCAGCCTGCCCCAGATTGAGACGTCCTAGGACGTCTCGCCCCATACTCTGGATTCGCCACGGGGGGGGCGGCATCTATGGTGAACCGCATGGGACAAGCGGAGTGGGCGCGTGACCTGGCCAGACAGCTGCTGGAAGAGCCGTTGCCGCGTCGGTGGGCGCACACGCAAGGGGTGGCCGCGCGGGCCGAGTCGCTGGCGCCGATCCTCGGGGCGGAAGCCGACCTGCTGACCGCGTCGGCCTGGCTGCACGACATCGGGTACGCGCCGCAACTGGTCGACACCGGGTTCCACCCGCTCGACGGCACCCGCTACCTGCGCGACGTGCACCGGGCCGACGACACGCTCGTCCGGCTGGTCGCGCATCACTCGTGCGCGGTCTACGAGGTGACCGAGCGTGGCCTGCTGGACGTGCTGAACGAGGAGTTCGACCAGGAGCGTCCGGAGCTGGTGGAGGCGCTGACCTACTGCGACATGACCACCAGCCCGGACGGCCTCCCCCTGGACGTCGACGTGCGGCTGGCCGAGTTCCACTCCCGGTACGGCCCCGACCACCTGGTCAGCCGGTCGATCCGCAACGCGACCCCGTGCATCACCTCGGCCGTCCGCGCCATCCAGGTCGCGTTAGGGGAAGCTGAAGGCAGTTGAATCCCGAACGGTGATGACTCAGAGAACCTCCCATTCGAGTTCACCGTCGACTGGCTTGGGTTTCATGTAGCCGATGGAGTCGCCGGTCTCCAGGGCGTCCGCGGTGGCCTTCAGTAGGGCGTAGTAGGAGCGGATCCGGATTCCTGCAGGGGTGAAGTTCATACTGCCTTCATGATCGGTATCGCCGACGTCGCGCTTCACCGAGTCGATCACGAGGTGGTCACCCATCCCGTCGGCGCTGAAAGGGATCATCCGACCGTCCCACCACTGCATCTGCCGATCGGAGAACTCTCCCTCGACCACATCCTCGGCGTCGATCTCACACAGCTGTTGCCACGTGTCACGGATGCCTTGAATGCCCAAGTTCGCGTCACCCAGAAAGCCGAATGCCCACGTGTCCGTCAAGTAGACGGCTCCGTCGTGTCTCAGTAGCGAGGCCCGCAGGTCGTCGGGGAACCGTAGGCCCATGTGCGCCTCCGCCGCCGCGATCGTCTCGGCGTTTCCGGGCTTGCCGAGCGTGCGGTAGCTCCTGGGGGCGTTGATCTTCAGCCACGTTTCGATCCGGCGCCACTGCCGGTTCACGGCCCGTGTCACCTTCGGATTGATCGGTCGCACTTCGGGAGCGCCGGACTTGGGGTGGCAGTCCGCGTCGGGAGTCGGCCCGTAGTCCGGAACCGGTTCCTGCGCTTCTCCGTCCGGAGTGGGTTGCGGGAGACCATCGTTGTTTGGAGTGGACGTCCACCCGGTGTCGGCCACGAAACAGGTGGTGAGGTGATCCGGCACGTTCTCGGTGCATGGCCCCTCCCGAAACTCGGCTGCCTGCTCGGAAGCCTCCATCCCTGTCCCCTTGGAGAAGACCGCGGCTTCGAGGGCCTGCGTGCCGCCAGCCAGGAGAAGGAGCGCGAGCCCGGCGATGCCCCAGCGATTCAGACGGCGCCGGGTGGCTTCGTCCAGCGGTTCCCGTGGTGGGCTTCTGAAGAAGCCTTCGAGGGCGGTGCGGAAGGCGGAGGGCTTGACGGCGTAGCGCTTGAGATCTTCAGCCGTGGGGACACCGAGGACCGGGACCGGAGGCCACTGCGATACCGGTTCGCTCTCGGCCTGGGCTGGAGACGAGGTCTCGGCAGTCGTGTCGTGATGGGCCGGATCCTGGCGCGCCGGGCTCCGGCGGAAGCGCATGATGATCGCGATGATCACCGCCACTGCGGTGGCCGCAAGCGCGAGCTGTACCCCTCGGGAAGTGATCAATCGCCGCACGTCCGGCAGGGTATCCCGAACCATTCTTATCGGGTCGAAGTTTCGCGCCCTGATCCCGTGCGAAATGTGCGGAAAACGCTCCGGTCCTCTCCCGCGAATGGGTTTCTATCCGATGTACGGCGCCGCCTGGTCGACCAGGTAGTGGACGAGTCGGCCGGTCGATCCCACACCGCGACCCCATGCGTCACCTCGGCCGTGCGCGCCGTACGGGCCGCTTTGAAGCAGAGCCGAGACACGAGCGATCGGGGTCCGGTCCCCATGCGGCCGACGGCGCGGTGGTTTCTCCAAACCGCTGTCCCTGCGATCGGGAAGCATGGTCCAGCGCAACCGTTGTCCCTGGCGGGAGGCCGTGGCGGAACCGTCGGCCGCGTGGATCTACATCGGCCACCGCGCATGTGATCTTGCCAGGGAATCGATCACAAAGATCACTCTTGGCTGCTTTCTCCCTGCCCGGTCATGAGGCTTCTCGAAGCGAGAGGGAAGAGGAAATCGCGCAGGCGGGCCCGTCGTGGAGGGGAGCGTTCCTGCCGAGAGCTCGACCGCATGACCGTAAGGCGACTCCGGTTTCCGCCGACGATGAGGGCGCTCAACCCCGGCTGTTCAGGGTCGCCAGGTCCAGGACGTTGTAGCCGCCCGCCGTCTTCCAATGGAGGTATCCGGCATTGGAGATGCTCACCTCGTCCGTCGCCTGGCCCGGCAGGCGCACCGCGACACGTGTCCGGGCGTCGAGGAGCCATCCGACCCCGCCCTCGCGCCACGCCGCGAAGCGCCCGTGCCGTGAGATGTCGACGTTCTTGGCGCGCGGGCTCATGCCGGCGGCGGTGCCGTCACCGTACTCCAGGCGATCTCGGTCCGTGTTCACCTGGGCGATGTGCGAGGCCGGATCGGGAGCGCCGCGCCTGGCCCCGTCCGGGCCGTAGCGGGCCGGCGGTGAGTCGGTGAACTCCCCCGGATCCGATGAATTCGCCACGACAGGGGACCTCGCGAGGAAGGTGTCGCCCTCCCAGAGGATGTCATACAGTCCGCGCAGCCACAGCCGGGGAATCTCGTCGCCGGGGCCCATCCGGTAGACACCCACGTCTCCGGCGGCGCCGGTGACGCACCTGGAGAAGTAGAGCTCACCCCGGTGGAACTGGAGGTCGATGGGGTACTGCCAGGCATTCCCGCAGTACCATCCGGGACCGCCCCAGGTGTTCATCACCTCTCGGGTCAGGCCGGTGCGCATGTCGGTGGCCTCGAGAATCCACCCGCCCGGCTCGTCGTTTTCGATGAGTCTCACCACGCGCGTGTCGTGCGCCGCGGCGGTGGTGGTGTACGACTCTTCCTCCTTGTGGTGCCACACCGTGCTGCGGCCGGTGACAGGATCGAAGATGTCGACGTGGTCGAGGTACGGGAGGTACCGGGAGAACTTACGGACGAGGAGTCGCCCGTCGGGCAGGACACCGACGACGGAACGGGACATCGTGTCCTTGGCGGGGATCCACAGGATCTTGGTCCGGGGATAGGTCCGCGCGAAAGGCGTTTCGGCCTTCCGGATGGGAGAGGGCACGGGTGGGGGTGTCTGCGACGGGCCAAGCCGCTCCGGCGAGGCGGTGCCGGGGAGTGCCGTTGTGTTCGGCGAAGCAACTTCTCCGGAAGGGACGCTCGGAGCCGGTCCGTCGGCGACCGATGGCGGTACGGCAGGCTCGCAGGCGCAGACTCCCATGAACAGGGCGGCTGCCGTCATCGTCACCCTCATGCGGGGACGGCGCTTCACCCGCGTCCGTGCCGGGCCGGGAGATTCCCGATCGCGGCTCCGAAGGACACTGTCAGCGACGTCCGTGCCGTCGACACCGCGACTCGCTCGCCGTCCAGGGGCCACCCCGAACACCCCCGATCGCACTTTTTCGCAGCACCACTGACAATGTAAACGATCATCATCAGATAGGTGAGACGGTTGTCACGCTTGGTCGGTTTCTCCGGACCTCCGTAACTCTCAGCCGCGGGGCCGATCTCCTTCGGACGCGTGCCTTATCCGATGTGCGGCACCGCCCGGCCGGCCAGGTAGTGGCCGATCCGCAGCCGCATCGACCGGTCCATGGTCAGGGCCTCGACCTGATCGCGCGGCACCCAGCGCACTTCACGGGACTCGTCGCTCGGGGTCGGCTCGCCGTCGACGGCCCGGCCGGTGAGCACGATGGAGAACTCCTGGCGGGCCTCGCCGTTGCTGGTGTAGAGGATGACGTGACGAGGGTCGGTGTAGGTGCCGACGATCCCGGTGATCTCGCACCGGACGCCGGTCTCCTCCAGCGTCTCGCGAATCGCGGCCTCGGGCAGGGACTCGCCCAGGTCGATCGCGCCGCCGGGGACGGCCCAGTTGCCGTTGTCGGAGCGGCGGATCATCAGGATGTCGCCGGTGTCGTTGACGACCACGACGTTCACCGACGGTACGAGGCTGTTGGGCTCGGGGGCGGCGGGGTCGTCGTAGAAGTCGATGCGGCGGGCCATGGTCAGGAGTCCAGGGGCGTGGCTCCGGCCCAGGCTGTCTCGAAACTGCCGACGTAGGTGGAGACCATGTCGCCGCCGGCGACTTTGCGCAGGTGGAAGACGGGTGCGTTGGCGGCGGGCTGGCCGTACACGTGGGTGTTGACGAGAAGCTGGTCGTCCCCGCGGTAGATCGAGTTGTACAGCACGGTGCGGTGGAGCCGGATCTCCACGCCCGCGACGGCACGGAGCGGCCGGTACAGCACCAGCATGTTGCGGATCTTGGCGGCCATGCCGTCGCCGATGCCCGCGTCGGCGCCGCGCTGGGCGACCTCGGCCGAGTCGGGGTCGCCGAGCAGGATCCGTACCCGCGTTCCGGTGGCGGCCTTGTCGGCGAGCAGGCGCACGATGCCGGTGTCCTCGGCCAGGAACAGGCCGCTGTAGACGAGCACGCCGATCTCCTGCCGGGCCGCGGAGAACAGACGTCCCCAGGCGTCCCGGGGGACGGCCCAGCGGTGTGGGTAGACGGTGACGATCTCGCTCTCGGAGACGGCTGCGGCCTGGGTGGGGGTCAGGGCGTCCGGCCACAGGTAGGTTTCCTCCACACCGAGGAACGAGGCCACCGCGAAGCGATGCTTTCGGTGCGGTGTGCGGCCTTTGGTGATCCACCGCTCGACCGTCTTGGCGTCGACCTTGATGACCTCGGCCATCTCCACCACGGTCGCCCCTCGCTGCAGAAGGGCCGCGCGTAGCCGCTCGTTCGCCATCTCACCTGCCGAAGAGGGACCTCCAGGGACGGGGCAATCGTAGACCGGACGTCCCGAACATGTCCCGTCCTGTAGTGATCACCTCCTCACTCTTCGTCGCACTCTCGGTATCGCACAGCCACCACCTGCAGCGATCGAGAGGAGAGACAGCAGTGATCAACGACAACCGTCCGATCGACGAGACGCCCGCCTGCGTGTGCGGTGCGGCCCTGGAAGAGGGGCAGATCACCTGCCGCAAGTGCCTCGCCCGGGACCGGTGGTTCCGGCGCCAGGCGGCCAAGCGCAGGACGGGCAACGCCCGGTCATTCATGGCGTCGCGATGGCTCCACTCTGCGGCGCGGACACGGAAGACCGACACCTACGCTCTGCTCTCCCTGATCCCCGCCCTCGTCAAGGACCTGCCCGGCCGTGCGGCCTGCGGCACGCGGCCGTCTCACTCTGGCTTAACGCGGGCGTCCCGGCTACCGAGGTGGCCAAACGCGCGGGGCACAGCGTTGACGTGCTGCTCCGGGTCTACGCCAAGTGCATGGAGGGGCAGCAGCACCTCGCCAACGGGAAAATCGACAAAGTCCTCGACGAATGATCTAGCTAAGCTGGGCAGGCCCCTGGTTCCCCGGGGGCCTGTTCTCGTTTCAAGGCCGGACTGGCGGGGTGATGAGGTCGCTCCTGATCATTTCGTCGCTTTCGGCTGCGATGTTCGTCACGGGACTGGCGGATTTCCGAAACGGCGGAACATCGGGCCCCGGAAACCAGGAGAGCGGTAGGTGAGTAGACGGCGTTCCTCGAACCTCTTGCTGGTCATGGCACTGTTGGCAGTTCCGTCGATCAGCGCTGCCACGGCGCGGGATGGGGCCTGCGGCTTGGAGCCCTCGAAGCCTTCGGCTGCGGACATCGCGCGAGAGATGGCTGACTTCTGGTTTCAGCAGAATGGCCGACAGGAGCCTGAGCCGGAACCTTCTCTCACGCCGTATGAGGTCTATGGGGGCTATGCGCCGGATGGCAAGGCAGGAATGGTTGCACCGATCGGTGAGGAGGCCGTGTCTTTGCGAGACTGCTGGTTGCGTTGAACCGGGAGCATCATCGGTGCATCCGGATGGACGGCGCTTCAGGTCCTGCTGCGTTCGTAGAGGGCCGCAGGCTGCGGAAACATCCCCAGATCCATCCCGCGTACATCCCGCGACTGCTGACATGCGGCTGCCTACGGCGACACTCGGCTGCGTATGCTCGCTGAGCGAGAGCACGCTAAGCCCCAGGTCAGGGGCCTAACGGCTGGTCAACTAGGTGCCCCCGGCATGATTCGAACATGCGACACCCGCTTTAGGAGAGCGGTGCTCTATCCCCTGAGCTACGGAGGCAGGGACTCCTAGTAAGAGTAGCGAAAGTACGGAGTGAATGCGCGCCTGGAGGGGGACTCGGGGCAGGGAACGGGTTATCGGTTCGCTGACCTGCGGTAAAGGGGCGGCAAGTGGGGCGATGGGGTGGGGGAGGGCGTGGCTAGTGTCACGCTCCGTGATTCAGGGGCGACGGAAGCGCATCCGGGGGCATCGTGCTCTGCGGCCGGTGGTGCTGTGTGGGGCGATGCTGGCGCCCGCGCTTTTGGCCGGGGGGCTTCTGGTGGCTGAGCTCACCGGCTATGGCGCGGCCGTGCGCGTGGCCGTTGCCGGAGGCCAAGCCGGGGAGGGTGTCGGAGGCCGAGCCAGGGAGGGTGCCGGGGGCCGCGTGGGCATCGAGGCCGGTGCGGGTGCAGGAGTCGAGGGCCGTCCGGGTTCGGGTTCGGGTCAAGGAGTCGGGGGCCGTGCGGGTTCGGGTTCGGGTCAAGGGGTCGGGGGCCGTGCGGGTGTGGGTTCCCATGACGAGGTCATGGGACCGGGCGGCCTGAAAGGTCAAGGTGCGTCGGAAGGCCGGAGGAGTTCCGGAACGTGGGGTGACGCGGGGCTTGTGGGCGTTCCGGAGGCTTACGGGGGGACGGGGCCGGCGGGGCCGCTGGAGGCGGGGATGCCCGTGGCTGTGGTGCCGGTGGTGGTCGGGCCCGCCTGGGTCGGGCGTTTCGAGCCGAGGCCGGTGCCTCCGCCGTTGCGGCCCGACAGGGTCTACGGAGGCTGGATGCGCGCGGCCGGAGGGCCTGACGGGCGGCGTCCGGCGAATGGCGTCGCCTCGGTGAAGGATCCGGTGAAGGACCGTGTGCCGGGAACGGTGAAGGACCGCGTGCCGGGAACGGAAGCGGTGACGGAGCCATGGAAGGGGTCGTCGCAGGGACCGCGGCGGGAATCTCGCGGAGGGGCGTGGAGGGGGTCCGGGGAGGCTTCTCCGAAGGTGCGCAGGGCGGTGCCGCGGCCGTCTGCCGGGGCTCCCGCGCCGCGGCTGCGGCGTACGCCCCAGCCTGGGTCTCCGGCGCACCGGCCGGGGTGTCCGGGGGAGTGGCGGGAGACGTGGCTCTGGGAGGTCTGCGCGGAGCACGTACGGCAAGAAGCCTGAGTTGTCCGGCTCCAAAAAGGGTGTTCGGCGCATAACGGCTAAGGGGAGTCTGGCCCGGATACTCAGCTGGCTGTAGTAGCGTGCGTCCCTGGCCCAGGTCACGAGTTCGCAAACGGAGGGGACGAACGTGCCACCTCGTCGATCAGCGGGTCTGATCGCCGTCGTCGCGACGATGACGTCCTTGTTGCCGGGGGCCGCTGCCGCGCAGCGGGTGCCGGTGGAGGAGCAGAGTGTCGCCGTCGTCGCCGATCCGGTGAATCTCACCGAACTGCGTCGCGAGGCGGAGAAGGCCGCCAAAGACCTGGAGGAGGCGACGAAGGCGCTGGAGCAGCGCAGGGCCCAGATCAGGGACTCGGAGAAGGAGCTGTCCGCCAAGCTGCGCCAGTTGCAGGAGGCGGAGCGAGCTTTCGCCCGGATACGGCAGCCGCTGTCGGACCTGGTCGGGCTGCTCTACCAGCAGCCCATCGGCGGTGACGTGACCGGTTTCCTCTCCGGCGAGTCCGATGCGGACACCCTGCGGGCCATGACCGGCGTCACCCAGCTTGTCGCCGAGCGGCAGCGGATCCTCGACGACACCAGCCGCCTGCAGCAGGAGCGGGAGCGGCTGGCGGCCGAGGCGCAGGAACTCCGGGCGGCCAACCTCCTGTCGGAGGCGCAGATGGCCGCCGAGATCGAGACGCTCAGGGCGCGCTCGCAGAAGATCGTGAAGTCCCTGACCCAGGCCCTGGTGAAGCTGGGCGTCAAAATCGACAAGAAGGGGCAGCCGGCGGGCGGGTGCGACCCGACCAGGACGTCGTCGTTGACGGAGTTCCCCAACGGGCTCATCCCGCAGGCCTACCTCTGCCCGCTCCAGCAGAAAGGCAACGAGCTGCGAGGCGACGCCGCGCTGGCGTTCATCAGCCTCAACGAGGCGTACAAGCGGCGCTTCGGCAAACCCATGTGCGTGACGGACAGCTACCGGAGCCTGGCCGAGCAGCAGTCGGTCTACTACCGCCGCCCCGGGTTCGCCGCCGTGCCGGGCCGGAGCAACCACGGACTGGGGCTCGCCGTCGACCTCTGCGGCGGTGTGGAGCGCTTCCGGTCACCGGAGTTCAACTGGGTGGAGGCCAACGGCAAGAAGTACGGCTGGATCCACCCCAAGTGGGCTTACGTCAGCCCCTTCGAGCCGTGGCACTGGGAGTACGACCCCAAGCTGGGGTCGTTGCTGTAGGCGTCGTCAGTGGACCGGGATGACCTGGGCGGTGCACTGGGAGCAGCGGACGGCGGCCCTGGGAATCTCCGACAGGCACTCCGGGCATGCGCGGTGGGTGATCTCCGGCTTCTGGGCGAACCGGGCGGAGAACGCCTCGTACGGGCGGACGACCAGGAAGTAGATGACGGCCGCCACCATCAGGAACGAGACCACCGCGTTGAGGAAGGACCCGTATCGGATCTCCCCCGTGCCGAGTCTGAGGGTCAGCGCCGAGAAGTCGGGCTGCCCGCCGATCGCCGCGATCAGCGGGGTGAGGACGTCTCCGACGAACGAGTTCACGATGGCGGTGAAGGCCGCGCCCACCACCACCGCGGTGGCCAGTTCAACCACGTTTCCGCGCATCAGGAACTTCTTGAACCCACTGAGCATGGTCGCCCCTTGCTATGTCATTCACTCACTGTCCGGCTGTCCGGCCCGGCGGGGATTCTATTGCCCCCGGTAATTTTCATGGTCATCGTCGACGGGAGCCGATCGTGATGGAGAGACGCCCGCCGGCTTGGGCCGAGGCCAGCTCGATCGCCTGAGCCGAGGTGGTGGCCAGCACGACGAGGGCGCCCCGCTCGGGCTCGCCGCCTGGTGTGGCCAGGACCGTGACGTTCTGGGCCACGGTCCGGGCGGGGACGGAGCCGTCCCAAGTGGCGGGGGCGGCGAGCACGTTCACGACGTCACCGGGGGAGAGCAGCCGGGCGGCCTCGGGGTCGGCGACGCGGACCGGGGTGGCGACCGTCTCCGGGCCGTGGGCGGCCAGCAGGCTCGGGCCTAGCAGGCGGACGTCGGTCAGGGGTTCGCCACGGCGTACGGGGCCCGCCAGGATCTTCCCGGCGACCTGTGCCCCCGGTCTCAGCGCGCCGTCGGGGACCGTTCCGGGGCGCAGCTCGACCGGTTCCAGGTCGGCGGTGCCGAGCACGCCGCCGGAGAGATCTCTGGCGGCGGCCAGGACGGTCACCGAGGCGGTGTCGGGGCGTAGCGCCAGCAGCGCGCATCCCATCGCCAGGATGGCGACGGCGGTGGCGATGAGGCGGTGGCGGCGGCCGAGAAACCGGCGCAGAGCGCGCATGGCTGACTCCGGAAGGTGGGAGCCGGGCGGCGCGGTGCCCGTGACGGAACCCCGCCGGACGGCGGGGCGGAGAGGAACCGAGAAGAGGGACGAGGGGGAGAAGGCTGGAAGAGGGACGAGGGGGAGAAGTCTGAGGGGGCGCCGGCGGGGAGAGGCCGGTGGGGCTGTCTACTCGGGAAGGCCGAAGGGGAGCTTGAGACCGTCCAGCGCGTTGGGGCAGGGGCAGGTGCGTTCGTGGGGGAGGGCGGTGACGACATCGGCGACGAGTGAGCGCATGCGGGTGACGTTGGCGGCGAAGAAGGCGAGGACCTCCTCGTGGGTGACGCCCTCACCGGCCTCGACTCCTGCGTCGTGGTCGGTGACCAGGGAGATCGAGGTGTAGCACATGGCCAGCTCGCGGGCGAGGACGGACTCCGGGAAGCCGGTCATGCCGATGATCGTCCACCCGTTGGCGGTGAACCACCGGGACTCGGCGCGGGTGGAGAAGCGCGGCCCCTCGACCACCACCAGAGTGCCGCCGTCGACCGGAGACCAGTCGCCGGAGCGGGCGGCCGCGAGGGCGGCCACACGGCCGGCGGGGCAGTAGGGGTCGGCGAAGGAGACATGCACGACGCCACCGCTGTCGTAGTAGGTCTGTGTGCGACCGGAGGTGCGGTCGACGAGCTGGTCGGGGATGACCAGGGCGCCGGGACCGATCTCCGGGCGCAGGGACCCGACCGCGCTCGGCGCGAGCACCTGACGGACGCCGAGGGAGCGCAGCGCCCACAGATTGGCCCGGTAGGGGATGCGGTGGGGCGGAAAGCGGTGGTCGCGGCCGTGCCGGGGCACGAAGGCGACCGAGCGCGACCCGATGTGGCCGACGGTGACGACGTCGCTGGGCGGGCCGTAGGGGGTGGTGATCTCGATCTCTGTGGCATCGTCGAGCAGGGAGTAGAGCCCCGAGCCGCCGATGACTCCGATGTCCGCGCGAGTGACCATGGCGCTGACATTAGCGCCGCGGGCGATCCCCGAGGCGGCTGAGGCGGCACCCTGTGGATAACCGAGCCCCGGGAGTGATTGTGCAATCACCTGAGAAGGATCCGGGGTACGTCGACCGGGGACCGTGACGAATGTCCGGTACTCCCCGGGATTCCGGTCGCAGGGGGGAGCATCCCTCTCGCCGCCGGCGTGCTCATGCTCGCCGTGCCGCTGGGCGGGCTTCCCCGTCGGATGCTCGGCTCGGCGTCCGGCCGCCCGGCAGGAGACTGAACCGTCGGGCGGCCGATACGGAAGCGGCCGGCGCGGACCGGAGGCGGCCAGGGCGGACGGGGTGAGGACGGCCGGCTCGGACGCCGGAGGACCGGCGGGCGCGCCTCTGCCGCCCGACCGGCCCGGACGTTCGCCGTTCTCGTACCGCCGGAGCGTGAAACGGCAGGGGACGGGAACCGGATGGCCGCGATACCGATCCTCTCAGAGGGCGTCCGGTAGGGGTTTAGGCTGACGCGTCCTGTTTCGGGAGGGTGTTTC